>PXDL01000027.1 GCA_003566395.1 Balneolia bacterium
ACCGGTAGCCCTTTCGCGAATATCGGGGCTTAGAACGTCGTCGGGAAGTTCCACGCTTTGTTCGTAGGCCACTTTGCGGGCAAGGTTCTCAGCTTCGCGTTCGGAATCAGCCTTCAGGCTGTATGCTATTTCAATCCTGCTTTCGGACGACATCAGTCAACGATGATGGTTTCACTCCGGTCGGGCCCTACAGAAACCAGCTTAACCGGTACGCCGGTTTCGGTTTCGATAAAGTTCAGAAAGCGTAAAGCCTGTTCGGGTAGTTTTTCCCTGTTGCGCACATCGCTCAGCTCCTGTTTCCAGCCGTTAAATACCGAATACATCGGTTCCACCTTTTCCAGTTCTTCCGGACTTTTTGGAAATACGGTTGTTAACTCGCCGTTCAGTCGATAGGCCGTGCACACTTTGATCTGTTCGAACTGATTGAGGACATCCATCTTGGTGATGGCCAGTTCCGTGATGCCGTTAATTTTGATTGCGTAGTTCAGGGCTACCAGATCCAGCCAGCCGCAGCGTCTCGGGCGTCCGGTGGTGGCTCCGAATTCGCGGCCGAACTGTCGCAGCTTATCGCCTTCCGGGCCGTGAAGTTCTGACGGAAACGGTCCGTTGCCAACTCTGGTACAGTACGCTTTTGATATGCCGGTTACGGTTGTGATGCTGTTGGGAGGCAATCCGGTGCCTGTACAAGCGCCGCCGGAAGTTGGAGAAGAGGATGTAACAAAAGGGTAGGTTCCGTGATCGATATCCAGCAGTGCGCCCTGCGCTCCTTCAAGCAGAATGGTCTTTTTTTGTTCAAGAGCTGTATGGAGTAAATCGGAAGTATCGCAAATATAAGGCCGAAGCTGCTCTCCCTGTTTCAGCAGGTCGGTCATCAGCGATTCGACCCTGAGTTCAGGTAAACCATACAGATGTTTTAGCTCTGCATTTATTTCTACGAGCAGGTGGCGAAGCTTGGTTTCCAGGTTTCCGGCATCAAGCAGGTCCATCATTCTGAGGCCGGTACGGGCGGTCTTGTGAACATAGGCCGGACCTATACCTCGTCCGGTTGTTCCTATGGCCGAAGCGCCGCGTGCTTTTTCACGGGCATGGTCTATTTGCTTGTGATACGGCAGAATCAGATGGGCCGAGCCGCTGACTCTGAGCTGCTGTTCCGGTTTGGCGCCTTTTGAACGAACCGCCTCAATTTCTTCGAGCAGGGTAGCCGGATCGATAACTACTCCATTAGCAATTACGCACATAGTACCGGGGTGGAAAATACCGGAGGGGATTAGATGCAGTACATAGGTTTGGCCGTCGAATTTGATGGTATGCCCTGCATTGGCACCTCCCTGATAGCGAACCACATACGCGACCTGATCGCCGAGCATGTCCACGATTTTACCCTTTCCTTCATCGCCCCACTGCGCACCGATAATTACTTGTACAGACATGAAAACAACTATTTGATAAACTAAAAGCTGCCGGTAATCCGGCAGATATTCACATAAAAAAAGGTGTGCCGGTTGGGCACACCTTTAAGGATTTACAAACAGATGAAACCGTAAACAGCGTCAGCGGAATCAGCTTTCATTGAAAGATTCAATGGCTTCATCCACTGATTTAAAATGCTGGAAAACGGTGATCAGTTTCGTTACGATAAGCAGGCTTTCGATTTTGTTGGTAGCGTTGGCTATGCGCAAATCGCCGCCTGCATTTCGCATGGTAGTGAGGCCACCGATGAGCATTCCGAGGCCTGAAGAGTTCATAAATGATACTTTCTTCAGATCAACAACGATATTCTTCTGATCTTTGTCGATCAGCTCATGCAGGGTGTCGTTAAGTTTGGCCGCATCAGGGCCACCCATTACGTTTCCCTTGAACTCAATTATGTTACAGTTATAGCGTTCGGAGACATTAAAACTCATCGGTTCTACCTCTTTAAGTTACGTTTAGTTGTTTGCCTTTTTCAGCTGAAGATCTACGACAAGGCTACTTGCTACAAAAATAGAACTATATGTACCAAGAATTACACCTAAAATCAAGGCGAAAGATAATCCTTTCAGCACTTCCCCGCCAAAAAAGAATAGAATACCTACAGCTATTAATGTGGTAACAGACGTCACGAATGTTCGGCTCAGTGTATTGTTTACACTTCTGTTGACCATATTATCGTAGGCTTCGGTTTTGAATATAAGAGAATTTTCCCGAATTCGGTCATACACAACCACGGTATCGTTAAGCGAGTATCCTACAATGGTTAGGAATGCCGCAATAATAGCCTGGTCGATGTCGAGGCTGAATGGTACGATGTCGTAGAGAAGGGTAAACAACCCAAGGGTGATGATAACATCGTGGGCAAGGGCTGCTACCGCTCCGGCCGAATAGTACCATTTTTTAAATCGTATGAGAATATACACGAATATAATACCCAGGGCGAAAAGCACCGCCTGAAGCGCTGCATTCCTGAGGTCTTCGGCAAATCGGGGGCCTACAATATCCGCCTTAATTATACTTGCCGGGTTCTCGGGATGGACCTGGGCCATGGTGGCCAGAATTGTTCTCTGGATCTCATCGGTTTCCATGTCGGCATCTGAGCGGATGATGACATCCGCCCCGAATGTTTTTACTTCGGGAATGCTGCCGAGTGGCTCGCTAAGGTCGCTCCGAACAGATTCCACGGTGGGCGAGGTGCCTTCAAAAGCAACCACGATTTCCACACCGCCGCGGAAGTCGATACCGAACTGCAGTCCTTTCACGAGTATAGCTCCGATCGAAAGAATGATCAGGGCTCCGGATATCATATAACCGATTTTACGGTTATGGATAAATTCAAATTTTGGGTCTTCAAAGAGTCTCATAAGTCAAAAAAATTTCTGAATACAGTTATCTGTTAATAATCAAATCGAACTGCGGATTATCCGAAGCTGACGTTAAATTTCTTGCCGATAGTCATCCAGTCCACAACTACGCGGGTGATGATAATGGCGCTGAAAAGGGAAGCCACAATACCGGCCATCAGCGTTACCGCGAAGCCTTTGATGGGTCCCATTCCGAAACTGAACAGAATAACTGCTGTCAGAAAGGTGGTGATGTTGGCGTCAAGAATGGCGCTCATCGCGTTACTGTATCCGCTTTCTATGGAAGCAATCAGCGATTTGCCGGCCCGCTGTTCCTCCCTGATTCGGTCGAATATCAGAACGTTGGCATCCACCGCCATACCGATGGTAAGTACAATACCGGCAATTCCAGGCAGGGTTAGGGTAGCCTTGAAAGCCGACAAAATACCCAGGATGAACACAATATTAAGCAACAGAGCTATATTGGCTATTCCTCCTCCGGTTCGGTAGTAGAAAATCATAAAAATACAGACGAACAAGAGCGCGGCCATGGCCGAGTTGAATCCCGCCCTTATCGAAGCTTCACCAAGGGTGGCACCAACGGTCCGCTCTTCAATAATTTCAAGCGGGGCCGGCAAGGCACCGGAAAGCAGGATGTTCACAAGATCTTCCGCCTCGGCAAGTCCGCCCAGTCCGCTGATCGAGGACCGACCGTCGGATATCTGAGTACGTACCGTTGGATAGCTGTACACGATGCCGTCCAGAATAATGGCGACCGGGCGCTCTATATTTGCGGCCGTAATCATGCTCCAGCGGCGGGCGCCTTCGCGGTTCATCGTCATGGAAACCTCGGGCCGGTTGGTTTGAGGGTCGAATGCAGGGCGTGCATCGGTAATTACCTCTCCGGTGAGCTCCACATTGGCCCGTACTGCAAGCAGCGGGTGTGCCATCGTGCCGCCGCCAATCGGCTCGGTACGAGAACCCCAAAGCAATTCCATATTGGCCGGAATGGCGCGTTGTACCTCTTCCCGGCGCAAAATCTCGTTCACTCTGGCAGTATCCTGTGTAGTCGCATAGCCGAAGCGAATGTCCGGACCACCGATATCAATGAGCACCTCCGTGAGCGGATTTCGGGTGCGGGTTTCTGGCTCGCCGTCCTCATCCTCAGGCTCAATGGTCTCGGTTTCATTAAGCAGGTTTACTACCCGCTCGAAGGTGTTTCGTACTTCGCTGGCTTGTGGCATGGTTCTGAATTCAAGCCGGGCCGTTCCTCTAAGCAGACCCCGTACACGCTCCTGATCGTCCTCCACACCGGGAAGCTCCACTACAATCCGGTTTTCACCCTGTTTTACAATGGAAGGCTCTGTTACCCCGAATCGGTCAATCCTGTTTCTTATAATTTCCACCGCACGATCTACAGCAGCTGACCGCTGATTGTTGAGGTAGGCTTGTACCTCGTCGTTGGTTGAGGCGCGGGTAAGTTCATCGGAACCCATATGGAAATAGCGGCTGAGCCGGGCTCCTGCATCGCGGCGCTCGAATTCGGAAACGAACTCACTTACAATATCCACATTGGTGGTACGAGATCGTTCGAATGCAGCTTCAAGCACTTCATCAAAGAAATCATCCCGCTGGTCACGAGCAAGCTCGCTGATCAGCTGATGTGTTGCCAGTTCCAGAGTTACGTACATCCCACCCTGAAGGTCGAGACCAAAACTGAGCGAGTTGGTTCTCAGGTGGGTAAGCCGTTCCTCGTTCTGGACACGGTACTCTATGCGTTCCTGATCCGACAGAGTTTCTATATGACGCTCTTCAAGCCAGTGCCGCACACTAAACTGAAGATAGTACCCTGTGAGAAGCAGAAAGCCAATGATAAAAAATATCTTGGTTGAACTTGTCTTTTGCATGATTGTATTAGTAACGATATAAAATTAGGACGTAACCGGATCACAGTACGGTTCGCCGTTTAGTTTACTTTTTGAAAAAATCGAACGTACAGCCTTGATATAGCAGACTCCGCAAAAAATGCAGGAATAACTTCGTGAAAGGGGCTGTGCGCTTCATCCGCGCTTGGCGGATGAGTGTCTGATACCGGCAGGGCTGCCGGAGGGAAGACACCTAAGGGGCATTTATGGATATGCCGCCGGAAAGTGGAAGGCGTGAAAACGGTATGAAGCCATCGCCGGTATAAAGGGCACGGGCTTTATTATTAAATTTCAGTGCCGGGTAGGCGGATGCGAGATAGGCATCGGGCGAAAAGGCCGACCCGAAAAACTTCAGCAGCGATTGAAGATGGATACGGTCGCCGGAGAACGTTCCGGCCATATCTGTAGCATCATGATGCTGCTCCAACGCTAAGTAGAGCGAAGGAATGATGATATGTGTGCCCCCGTTTCCGACAGGGGCGTTATCCCCGGATTCGTCATCACGTGGGGTGATAAGATCCTGAAGGAACGAAAGGTATTCGGCTTTTGAAGCTTGTCGCGGTGCTTGTTTTGTTTCCGAATCGGCCTGAGCCAGATGCTGAATCACCCAGTTGCTGAAAGCGGGGCGCTCATGGAAACTTTCCCGCTCGGGAAACTGAAACAGCACGATACCACCCAGAATTAACAGGGTGCAGGCCAAGCGAGTATATATGCCGAAGAATTGATGCATTTCAGAAAGATAAGCAATCACATAACGCCGCGGCAACATTATTTATTCGGCGGCAGCTCTTTTTTCTCAGAGGGTTTTGTGAAACCGTTCTTTTGCCCGTTTTTTGCCTTGTCGCAAAAATGAAATCCTCGAATAGATAACCTATGCCCGGTTTCGTTTTTTGCTCCGGCGTTGAATACGAACAAAATCTATGGTTAATCAAAGCCGTCTTACAGAGGGCGGAGAAGAACAATGAGTAGCAAAATGGATGAAGGCTATATTGATAGATATAGCCGTTCTTTAGCTCCAGCGCTGAAAACGCCCATGCCCCCCCGTTTTATTAAAGCCTTCTTAGAACCCAAAAAATAAGGCACGTTCCTTTCAGGGAACGTGCCTTTCTATTTGATTCGACTGTTATATCAATTCAGAGATAAGGTAGAAGTTGGAATACACTGTAAGTATTCGGACTGAAATTAATCAAATAGTGATTTATTTCAATAAAAAATAATGCTAAAATCTAAAAATATCTTTCTTTTTAAGGTATTCATCATAAAAAAGCGCTTTTTTGTATGGTTAAAAAAAATCGTTGGAGGGTAGGTTCTGACGGTTGTATGAAAGAACAGAAACATCAGTATTTTTAATCCACCCGGTGAGGGCGATGAATTTCAGGTAATGAATTCTTGTTTAAGGCCCTCTATTTTAAAGGACAATGCTTTTTGTGGCGAATGAAAATATTCAGAAGCAGCGAAGGCAAATAAAAGCTCCCGGTACCCATCACCCTAAACCGAAACTCAGAAGGATGGCTCAACAAACCGAAGCCCTGTATGAAGCGGCCT
>PXDL01000051.1 GCA_003566395.1 Balneolia bacterium
GCTCTCCTTTCATGCCGCGGGTGACGGCCATGTACTTGGTAAGCAAGGATAGAATCTGGTGAGAATCAACATAGCCGCCTTTTTCGTCGAACATGGCCACGCGGTCGGCGTCACCGTCGTTGGCGATTCCGAGCATGGCGCCGCTGCTCAAAATAGCAGCGGATACCTCTTTGAGATTTTTTTCCACCGGCTCGGGAGCTATTCCGTGGAAGCCGGGATTGCGTTCGGCCCGGAGAGGTACAACCTGATCGCCGAGAAGACTTGTCAGCAGACCTGCACCGGAGCCATACATCGTGTCGTGCACAATTTTTTGCCCGGATGACCGAACGGCATCAAGATCGATGCGTTCTCCGATCACTTCCATATAGCGGCTGCTGAAATCGGCGCTTTTAATTTTCCCCGATGCCGTAAGCTCTTCAAAATCGGGCAGACGATCCAGGTTTACGCTATCCGGAATACATTCCTCCACTTCAGTAATTTGGGAAGGCGATGCCGATCCGCCGAAGGGCGCTTTAATCTTGAATCCGTTATATGAAGGCGGATTGTGGCTTGCCGTAATCACCACACCTACGGCTTTCTGCTCGTAGGCGGCCAGACTTACCGCCGGTGTAGGACAAAAAGAGTTGCTCAAAATAACCTCCGGTCCTTGTGCAGCAATAACGCGGGCGGCAAGTTGTGCAAATTCAGCGCTCAAAAAGCGGGTGTCGTAACCGATAACCACACGGCTACTTATTCCGGTCTGTGTAACCCATTTACCCGTGGCTTCCGACACGCGGGCAAGGTTTTGAAACGTATAATCTTCGGCAATAATCGCCCGCCATCCGTCTGTTCCGAATTTTATGGAGGTCATGATCTTATAGTAATGTAGAAGGGTGAAAAGTGGTCATGAATAATTTTGAAGTACAATGATCGGAAGTCAGGTTTTGGAATGGCCCTGGGTTTCTGTTTTGCTTTGCTCCGGGGAATGCTTCCAGTTTACGCGTGCTATGAGAATATACAGCCCGGCAATCACGAGCGGAATGCTCAGGAGCTGACCCATTCCCACAATCCAGTCCACGGCGAAATCGGCCTGCTCCACCTTGGTAATTTCAATGAGAAATCGGCCGGTGAACAATACTGTCAGGAAAGTGCCGAGTAAAGCGCCGGGCGGAGGCGAATGCTTCCAGTATTTGTACATCCCCCAAAGAATAATGAAAAGAAGCACGCCAACTCCGGCCTCATATAGCATAGAGGGATGTCGCGGGAGCATATCAATGCGTTCGAATACGACCGCCCAGGGCACTTCTGTCGGTAGTCCGTAGATTTCGGAATTAAAGAAATTGCCCACACGTACAAAAACTCCGCCGATAGCAAAGGGGATGGTCATGCGGTCGAGGACCCAGATATAGGTAATGTGGGGCCGGGAGCGAACATACAGCCAAATCGCAAGAATGTTGCCGATAAAAGCTCCGTGACTGGCCAGTCCGCCTTTCCATATCATGATGATTTCGGCTGGATTGCGCAGATAATAATCAGGATTGTAAAAGATGACTTCGCCGAGACGTGCACCGGCTATAGTTCCGATAAACAAATACATGAGCAGCGCGTCGGCATCCTCCTGCTTGAATCCCGCATGGCGAAACATTGAAGAACCTATCAGATAGCCGAGAATAAATGCAAAGGCGAAACCGGCCCCGTACCAGCGGATTTCTATCGGACCGATCTGCGATATTCCGGGCGAAGGGAAAATGAGAAAAATAAGTTGCCCGAGGATTAGCGCGCCCAAAACTAAACCGGCAATATGGGAAGTTGGAATGAGAGAGGGCTGCTGTTTACTTTCCTTCTTCTTGCGGCTCCGGCGCTTGTCGGGCTGCGGGTTGAAGGTTTTGTCAAGCTGGTTATACCCAAAATAAATCAGGATTCCGGCCAGCAACAGGCCAAAAATACTGACTTCAAACGGAAGGGATAGTGTGCCGAAGTTGACCATAACTGGGTCGCCGGGCCACACAAAGTAGGAGTTATTCATGTATCAGGGTTAAGCGGTGATGGTTCATTCCGTTATCAGCGTTTTCGTTCCCATTCGGTGCCGGCCGGGCTGTCTTTCAGGGCGATGCCAAGCTCGTCGAGCCGGTCGCGGATGGTATCGGCCGTTTTCCAGTTTTTTTCCTGCCGGGCGTGTTTTCTAAGCTCGATAATCAGCTCCATGAGCCCGTCGGTAAGTCCGCTGTCGGCTTCGGATTCAGATTGAGGCTCGGGAAGAATACCGAGCACATCTCCGGCAAAAGCATCCAAAAAACCGAGCAATTCGTCAAGATTCGGAGGGATGCTGCCGCTGTTGCACGAAGCCCGCACGTTTTTGACCGTAGTGATGAGAACAGCAATAGCCCGGGCGGTGTTGAAGTCGTCGTTCATGGCCTGTTCGGCATCTTTTCTAACGGCATCAACATCAATCCGGGTGCCGTCGGATTCGGAAGATTCGGCAAAACGGCGGAGATCGTTCAGGTTGGTACGGAAATTGGAAAATCCTCGTTCGGCCGCTTCCAGCGCTTTTTCGCTGAAGTCGGTGGTGCTGCGGTAATGGCTTTGCAGCAGAAAAAAGCGGATTACCTGCGGATCCCAGGCTCTTGAAAGCAGATCATGGCTTCCCTCATAAAACTGACGCAAAGAAATGGCGTTACCAAGAGATTTGCCCATTTTCTGCCCCTCGAGGGTTACCATATTGTTGTGCATCCAATAGCGGACAAACGGGTGGTTTTCATCATTGCCATGGGCGCAGCTGCTCTGGGCTATTTCGCACTCGTGATGCGGAAACTGATTTTCCAGTCCGCCCCCGTGAATATCGAAACTTTCACCCAGGTACTTGGTGCTCATAGCCGAACACTCGATGTGCCAGCCGGGATACCCGACGCCCCAGGGAGACGGCCATTTCATGATGTGGGAATCGTCGGCTTTTTTCCAGAGCGCGAAATCCGACGGATGCCTTTTGTCTCCGGCCGTTTGAATGCGCGTGCCGGATTCGGCTTCATCCAGATTTCTGCCGCTTAAGCTGCCGTAATTCGGATCGGAAGTTACATCAAAATAGACATTGCCGCCGGATTCATAGGCGTGTCCGCGTTCTATGAGAATTTCAATCATGGCAATCTGCTCGGGGATGTGTCCGCTGGCGCGCGGGGTGATGTCGGGGCGGAGTAGTCCGAGCCGGTCCATATCCTCAAAGTAGCGGTTGGTATATTTTTCGGCGATTTCCATAGGCTCAAGCCTTTCAAGGCGGCTTTGCTTGGCGAGTTTGTCTTCGCCCTCATCGCCGTCGTCGGTCAGGTGGCCTACATCGGTAATATTCTGAACATAGCGTACGCGGTAGTTTTGATACCGGAAGTAGCGAACAACCACATCAAACCCGGCATAACTTTTGGCATGCCCCAGATGAGCGTCTCCGTACACAGTGGGCCCGCACACATAAATACCGACAAAACCTTCTTTTATAGGCTTGAATACTTCTTTTTTACGGCTTAATGTGTTATAAATATGAATGCGGTCCATTGATTGTGCTGTTATGTACTGAAAAAACTCTAAGATTGTAAAATACAAAACCACGGTACAAAGCGGCAGGGGAAATTGCCCCCTCATAAAGAGTCTTCATTCCGCCTCTCATTATCATTTATACCTGCAATACCTTACATTATCGTTGAAATGGCACGCATTTATTCACTCAGGATATCACCATTATGAATACGCTCAAGCAAACAGCCGGAGAGGTTTTCAATAAAACCCTGCATGCAATGAAACCCGAGAACCTGATTGGCCGGGCCATAAAGCTCAAAGGCAACACCCTTACCATACAAAAGAAAAAAACGGTTCTTGAACCCGGGACCCCGATTTACGTGATCGGCGCCGGAAAAGCTGCCGTACAGATGGCCTTAGGGTTGGAGAAGGTGCTGGGCAACCGCATCAAAGACGGCATTGTGATTGCCCCGCACCGTGACGACTCGGGGCTTGAGTTTATTCAGGTGTTTGAGGGTTCGCATCCGCGTCCGGATGAAAACTCGGTGGCTTCAACCCTTGAACTGACGGCATTTGCTCGTTCTATACCCGAAAACGCATTTGTGTTTGTGCTGATCTCAGGTGGCGCCTCCGCGCTGATGGAAGTTCCCGAAGACCCGCTTTCTCTTGAGGATGTAAGTGAAGCCTATAACATACTTCTTAAAAGCGGAGCGACCATTCAGGAAATGAACACCGTCCGGCGCGAACTTTCGGCGGTGAAAGGGGGAAAGTTACTTGGTATGCTTAAAGCACGGAACGCGGCATCCCTCATTATTTCCGACGTGCCCGGAGACGACCCCGCCTATATTGCAAGCGGTCCGACAACTCTGCCGGGCTCCGGCTCCGGAAATATTAAGGCCATTGCTAAGAAATACGGACTTTTTGAAAAATTTCCCGAAGCCGTAACCGGGTTCCTTGAATCGGGAAACACCGCCAGGGTGACACAGCCGGAAACCAGCCACAGTACTTTTATCGTGGGATCGTCCGGTCTGTTTGCTTCAGAAGCGGCACGGTTATGTAAAGAAGCCGGATTCACGGTCTTTAAGTCGGAAAGCCAGTACACCGAAGATGCCAAAACCGTGTCGAAGATGATCATTGAAGATCTCAGAAAGCAAAAAAGCGGGAAGCGAGCCCATATTTTTCACGGTGAAAGTACCGTGCATGTAACCGGAGACGGAAAGGGCGGGCGCAATCAGCATTTGGCCCTTTTGCTGGCAAAAGGCATTAGCAGGAGGAAAAATACCGTAGTACTGAGCGCCGGAACCGACGGGGTGGATGGTAATACAGACGTGGCCGGTGCGTTTGCTACATCGGATACTGTTAAACGAGCCTCCGCACTTGGCATGGAAGCCGATACGTATCTGAAAAATTTCGACTCTTACCGGTATTTTAAATCGCTGGGCGATCTTATTTTTACCGGTCCGACGGGCAACAACGTAATGGATTTTCAGCTTATTCTAATCGACACATGATCTGGGAACACCCCCAACTTCTTTGGCTGCTGGCACTTCCGGTTTTGATCGCCGCAGCTGCATTTTACTTCGGAGGGCGCCGTCAGGCACGGCTCGGTAAATTTTTTTCCGCCGAAATGCTCCGCAAGCTGAGCGATAACGTCTGGCTTCGCGGTCAGAAACTAAAGGCGCTTTTTCTGTACTCGGGACTAATACTTTTGATTATCGGGATGGCCGGCCCGAAAATCGGCAGTGAAATTCGTGAGGTGAAACGCGAAGGGGTGGACCTGCTCATTGCTCTGGATGTATCCCGCAGCATGCACGCAGAGGATGTGCGCCCGAATCGCCTTGACAAAGCCAAATTCGAAATAGCAGGACTTATGGACCGGCTTGAAGGGGACCGCATCGGGCTTATTCTGTTTACAAATACGGCTTTTCTTCAGTGTCCGCTAACCACCGATTACAGCGCATTCAGCCTTTATTTGGATTTGGCCTCCACAGATCAGCTTCCAGTTTCAGGAACCGATTTTAATGCGCCGCTTAGAGAGGCGGCCCGCGTTTTCGGCGAACGGGGAGATTCGCAGCGGGATGCCGCCCGGGTGCTTCTATTGTTTTCAGACGGTGAAGATCACAGTCCCGGCTTCGATCAGGCCCTGCAAGAATTGACAGGGGCCGGCGTGTATGTTTATACCGTCGGTATCGGAAGCAACTCCGGTGCCCCGATTCCGGTTTATGATGATAATACCGGCCGGAGGTTACGCAACCATACCGACAGATTGGGAAATGAAATAATCACAAGGCTTGAGGCCGGTAATCTTCAAAAGATGGCCGATGCAGGCAGAGGGCGCTATTATGAAATCAGGCGCGGGAACGATCGTATTGACGGGTTTCTCTCCCAGCTTGCCGAACTTGAGCGCAGTGAATTCGGCTCGGAGCGCTTTTCCGATTACGCCAACCGCTACCAATACCCCTCAGCCGCCGGACTTCTGCTTATTGTTGTCTCTATGATGATTCCGGGTTATCGGGTTGCAGGAAGCAGGGAGGACGCAGATTAACGCGAATAAGGTGCAGTGGATAATTCAAAATTTATTGGCACTGTTGTCCGGAAAAACTGATGAGTAGTGTATCTGATGGCAGCATGGTTTGTCCGGCGAATAAGCGCGGATTTCATGGATTGTTCCGGCCAAACTACGAAGTTCCGTGCCCTGAAGTAGTTTAGAGCCGGAGTTTTTTCCTTGCTTTCAAGTTGAACTATTACGGTTAGATGCCCGTCAGCAAAGTCAGAAATCCTCCAGGTAGCTTGATATGAA
>PXDL01000050.1 GCA_003566395.1 Balneolia bacterium
CCCGGCCGCTGCAGCAAATCCTGAGCAGCCCCCAGGTTCATAAGAACTTGCTCGTCCTCAGAGGAGCCGCTCTCCGTCAGTATAGCCCGAACCCGGAAGTCCCTGCTGGACAGGGACAGGGTATCTTCCTCCCCAACTTTTAAAAATTTGGCCAGGGCGGCGCCCACCAGGACCTCATCGTCGGACAGGGCCAACTGGCTCAAGCCTTCCCTGGTCAAATCCAGCCTTTCAACATCCATGGGTTTGTCTCCGCCGGAGGTTTCCCCTGCCGCCCCGGGTGGGGCGGCCGGTTCCTGGCCGTCCTGCAAGCGCAGCCAGGGCTTGATGGCGAACTCGCTCTGCAGGTCTACCCCGGCCAGAAGCAGGTTATGCCCGCTTTCCGCCGTTGCCACTCCCAGCAGCCGGGGCGCCACGATGTGAATCATATCCCGGGAAGGCACCCCTTCAAGAGCAGCAACGTCAGCCAGGCTGAGGCGCTCCACATCAAACATGACTTCCGGCAAGGTAATCCCGCCGTAGGAAAAAGTCAACTCTCCCGCCGACGGCGTAATGACCACATTGGCGCCGAACTCCCCGGCCTGCCGGCTCATTTCAGCCTTCATGGCCTCCACCACGCTGTAAACCGATACCACGGTGGCAATACCGATTACCAGGCCCAGGAGGATAAATAGGGCTTTCCCTTTTCGGCGGCGGAGGTTATTGATGGCGATATGGTATAGGTGCATATTATTCCCCTCCGCAAATAGGCTGGCAAGAGCCTGCTGAGAGGGAACCCTCTTGGCCCGGGTACACCTGCCCGTCCTTTAACAGGATGGTCCGCTCCATGTACCGGGTATTCTCAGGGTTGTGGGTTACCATCAAGACGGTAAGGCCTTCCTGGTTAAGTTCCCGGAAGAGGTCCATGATTTCTGCCCCCGTTTTTGTATCCAGACTTCCGGTAGGCTCATCTGCCAAAACCACAGGGGGTTCGTTGACAATAGCCCGGGCAATGGCCACCCGCTCCTGTTCCCCCCCGGAAAGCTGGTTTGGCAGCCGGTTGGTTTTACCCTCCAGGCCAACCCGGGACAGGACCTCCTCAGCCAGGTTTCGTTTTTCCTTATTGGAATACCGGGTTGTGGTCAAGGGAAGCATCACGTTTTCCAAAGCCGTTAAATAGGGGATTAGTTGAAACTGCTGGAACACGAAGCCCAGATACTCCCGGCGGAAATCAGCCCGTTTTTCCTGGGACAGCCCGTACAGATCGATACCGTCAATCTGGATAACCCCCAAAGTGGGAGGGTTCAAACCGCCGATGATGGACAGCAGGGTACTTTTTCCGGACCCGGAGTGGCCCATCACCGCCACCGATTCCCCCCGGCTAATATCCAGGTCAATGCCCCTTAAGGCTTGAACTTCATCTCCCCTGGTTTTATAGGTCTTCTGCAAACCCTGCATGGAAATCATAATTTCAGCCACCTGTCTTCCTCCCCTTGTCAAATAAAGCGTAAGGCCTCCGCTGGATCCAGGCGGGATGCTTTCAAAGCCGGATAGGTGCTGGCCAAGAGGGCCAGCAGCACGGAAAGCAATACCGCCGGCAAAATCAGTTCATACCGCCAGGGAATGCTGTCTTGCAGCTGCACCAGGGCAGGCCCCGCCGCCACCGCTATACCGTTGCCGGCCAGGTACCCCAGCACTCCCCCCAAAAGGCTCACCAATCCCGCTTCCAGATAAATGATTTTAAATACATGCATCCGGCGGAAACCCAAGGCCCGGAAGATACCAATCTCCCTGGTCCGCTCGGCGACAGCTGAAAGCATGGTGGTCAGCACCACCAATGCGGCGATTACCAGGACCACCCCAGACAATGCAAAACCAAAGGCGGAAAAACGGTCGATGGTTTCCTCCCGGAACAAGGCCGCCTGCCTTAAGGCAATGACCCGGGAATCAGGAAGGGCTTGACTCAACCCTGCCACAATCTCATCTATGGGGCACATATTGCAGTAGGCCGATACTTCGATCATGGAGAGCTCTCCGGGGCGGCCCAGCAATGCCTGGGTTGCCGGCAGGTTAGCATAAATTAGCCCATCCTCTTCTGTACCCATCTGGTTCAAGATGCCATGGACAAAAAATGTATTACCGTTTAACGCCAGGGAATCCCCCACTCTTCTATCCAGGGCCCCTGCGGCAGAGAAACCCAAAATTAAACCGTCATCAGGCAGATCCAGGAGGGATAGGTCTGCCACCCCCCCTGTCAAGTTTACCTGCTCCCGCAAAGAAAACCAGGGTTTTTGGGTAAACTCCCGCTGGGTATCCACCCCCACCAGCAGGGCTTTTTGCTCACCGGTGGTGACGGCGCCGATCAACTTGGGGGAAACTATATTGATGTAGGGAGCCACAGAGGATTCGTAGATTTTGGGCAACTCATCCTCCGTCAGGCTCTGCATGTCAATGGCCACATTGGAAACGAAAGATCCCCCGTAATGCAGTTCCACCTCCCGGGAGGGGGGAAGGATCATGGCGTTGGCACCGAATTCATCGATCCTGTCCCCCAACTCCAGGCGCATGGCCGATACAATGCTGAAGACCGCTACCACCGTGGCTACCCCCACCACCAGACCGAGCATCAAGAAAACTGCTTTAACTTTTCTGCGTTTCAGGTTGTTGAGGCTGATGTGGAAGATATTCATCGTATCACCCCTGTATAACCATTAGTTCAGGGAATTTCATAGGCCTGGCCGTAGCTGTACCCTACTTTCAGGATTAAAACCCCATCTTTGTAGATATGGATTTCCTGGTGACAGCCGAAATCTACAACCAGGGCTTCCACCCGGTCCAGGTTGGCATTGGGAGAGCTTTCCCGGTAAAACTGAAAGCCGATTCTCTGCAGTTCTTCTTCGGAAGGGACTTCCTCCCTCACGGCAGCACTGCCGGAACAGCAGCCGCCGCTAAAAACCCTGCGTGGCTCTTCCTCAACCCTGCTAACGATGCCCCCGCTGCAGCAGCCCAACCACATGCCTTCCCCTGAAAGATTCCCGGAGGGAAGGGCCAGGCTGGTCTTATTAATTCCAATCAGGGCAATGATAACTACCACGGCAACAACAGCATAAACCTTTATGTTATTAGACATTTTTTTTCAGCCTCTCTTTCCTTCAGTTACGTTTTACAGGGTACGAATCCGCCATTCCAGAACTTCCTGCAGGGGAATGATCAGCATATCCCCTTGGAGGGTGGCCTGCATGTTCACAGGGGGGTAGGAGCCACAAGCCACGGAGCCGGAAATAAACTCGTGACTTTCAATCGTGTAGGTGGTCCGGCAGTTATCGCACACCAGGGTTTCTCCAGCCAGGGAGAAGGTCCGCCCGAGGCAGGGCTCACACATGCTGCTGCCGGCAAAGATGCGGCCTGAGGGAGTGATGTAGGCCATCAATGGTACCAGGAAACCTTCATCGTTGGCCACCTCAAAATAAACAATTCCCATTTCCTCAACCTCCGAAAAAGGGATCCTGATCTCATCTCCTGCGATAACAGGCTCCACCGGTGTCATGGATACAACCCGCCCCAAGTAGGAACGGGGGGAAGTCACCGGTTCGCCGAAGTAGCCCTTATCCGCCTGCGCAGGAGTGGTGGTATGCTGGTAAAGGGCAAAGGCTGCTGCCAGTACCACCAGAAGGGCCCCTAGCAAGATGGGCCATTTGCTTTTTTCCTTGCGGGTAAATTGCCTCTTTTTTTCAAACCTCTTCTGAGGTGACATGTTTGTTCCTCCTTCTACTAGTGCCTGTAGTAGTTTATTACATTATAAGCCTCATATTTTTAAATTACAAGCCCATTTTAAATAAGGATGTGTCATTGTTAGCAAACCAGACCCAGAAATATTATGGTCAACCCCAGGATGGTTAGGGCCAGGGTAAATAAACCCAGGCCCGGGAAGCCCTTTTGCTCCTGTCCTTCCATGAGGCTTAAAACCCGCTTCTCCAGATCCTTCTTTTTCCCTGCGAACGCTACAGAAAACCGGGGTTCGCATTGTCCTCCATCCAAAATCACTCGCCAGACCTTCAAAAGGGTGGATGCGTAACTACGGGAAGTCCCCAGGAGCCTAGCGGTTTCTGCATCGCAAAGCCGCTCCCGCTCCAGGAGATACCTGTCAAAAAAATACCGGCTGGCAGGGCTGAAGAACATGATGTCCCGCACCAAGTACAGCAACCAGCCCTTAAGGGTATCGCTCCGGCGGATGTGCAAGAGCTCGTGGGTTAAAATTCCTTCCACATCATTGTAGGTTAGCTCCTGTAAAACCGGCACGCCCACCACAACTGCGGGGCGGAATATGCCAAGGACGAAGGCAGCAAAACCGGGGTGATCCGTATAAACTACTTCGGGACGAGGAAGGTTTAACTCCCGGCAGCGCCTCGAAACAACCTCCTCAACCCATTCCCCTTGACAGCCCCGTAATTGTTTAGAACAGCCTTTTAAGCGCCTGAGGTAAATGTGCCCCGCCAGCCCCCTCAATAAACCCAAAAATGCCATGAAAAGAACCACAGGGCCTAAGAACCGCAGGGCCGCAGTTCCCAGCAGGCACAAAGAATCAAGGAAGCGCCAGAAAAAGTTTTCGTAAAGAGCACCGCTTTGGCATCTCTTGTCCAGAACTGTATGGTACAGCCCGTAACCCAGCAGCGAAGCTAAAAGGCCCACCAGATATAGGGCCATGCGCTGCTTGGGGTTTCTCACAGAAAAAAATTTGACACTTAACAGCACCAGTAAAAATGCAAATCCGGAGCCAAAGAAGGAATAGATAAAAAAGGTATGCAGGTCATTCGCCGGCACCGCCCTCACCGCCCTTATGTTCAGCCAGCAATTTTTCCAACCGGTCTATGGTTTCCCTGTCATTTTGCCTAACCCGGGAAAGAAAGTGGGCCAGAGTTACATCCGCAAAATCTTCCAGCAAGCTATCCACCACGTTAGCCACAACCCGGGAGGTAAATTCCTCCCTGGTCATGGATGGCGTATAGAAATCTGTTTTCCCTTCTTTTCTCTTACGCAAAATATTTTTTTCTGCCAGGCGCCCCATTATGGTCATCACTGTGGTATAGGCAATTCCCCGCTTCCCAGCCAAATACTCATAGATATCCCGGACACAAACCTCGCAATCCTTGCGCCAGATGATATCCATAACTTCACTTTCCAGGCTGCCAAGGACTTTGCTTAAGCCCTGCATATCCGGTTTAAAATCACCAGGTAACCGCCTCATGACCCCAACCTCCTCAGCACCTTTATTATACAGTGCAAATCTACTACGAGCAATAGCAGATATAAGTTCGTTAGGATTGACGACTTTGAAATAGCTTACTGCCCTTTGCCCTGATTATCATGGTATACGCGGCTACGCTGCCCAAGGATATCCTGCCCCTTATGCCGGCTTTGCAGAGCTGGTGGCTTAAATTCCATGTGGGGACAGCCATATTCGCCTACGGATCCTTTGCCATAGCCTGCGGCTTGGCCTTTATGTATCTATAAGGGAAAGAAAAAGGTTGGATGGCTATCGAGGAAGTGGAAAAACAGTTAGGAATTAATGATGTTTAAACTGAAAATATCACCTAAAACTAAAAATGATTTGGTAGAAATTAAAGACTACATTTCTCAGGAGCTTTGCAATCAGCAGGCAGCTCTAAATATGGTTTCTAAAATCACAAAAAAATACGTGTGTTAGCGGAGCATCCTGGTATAGGTGCACCGCTGCTTTCTTCTGTTGTGGATGTTCAAACAGATTGTCGTTATCTTGTTTGCGAATATTACCTGATATTTTACAGGTACGAGGCTGACTTTGTGATTGTATTAAGAATCCTATACGGGAAACGTGACTATGTACGTATTTTGTTCTGCGACTAAAAACCAAAAACCCTACTGATGACTTCTTAAGTGTCTATCAATAGGGGTTTCAGTTCAATAAAACCCCGTGTTCCTTTATTTTCATGGTAGGCGCGGCAGGTTTTGAGTCTGCGGTCTCTTAAATGTGAGTTGCGCTAAACCACTGCTTCAACGTAAAAGAAAACAGAGGAAGTTATGTAAAAAGCACAGGCTCTCTGCTTTCTCTTTATCAGTGAGATTACTTCATCACTTCCGCCAGGCTTCTTATGAAAGAGCCGGCGGGGAAGGACGAAATCTTTTCCGCGGTGAGAAAAACCCCGTCCATATAGATATCGCTGGTAAAATCCTGCACCGATATCTTGATGATCTCATCCTGACGGGCTAAAGTGATCTCATGGCCGGAATAAGGGCCCGGCCAGGGCAGCCGCTGTGAATGTA
>PXDL01000295.1 GCA_003566395.1 Balneolia bacterium
TCGTCATAAAAATGAAGCAGTCTTGCTTTTTCGGTCTCCCAATTCAGCTCCCGGGCTGCTTCAAGCAGGGCTTCACGAAACCGAACGGGGTTCTCGCGAATCATTTTAAGAGCATGCAGCGCTTGTACGGTTCGCCCTTCGCCGGTCTCTATTGTGTAGCCGATTTCGTAGGTGTCAATGATCCGGCTGATCTCGGGCAGCCGGCTGCCGATGACCGGCAAACCCGTCTGTACGTACTCGCTGAGCTTGTTCGGAAGTGCGTAGGCGTAACTGGGGGCATCCGGCTCTATATAGCATAACCCGGCCGAACAAAGCTCCGCAACAGCCGGAAGCTCACCCTGTTTGATGTGACCGGTACATACAATTCTGTCCTGTAATTCTTTCTCTTCAATTATTTTCCGAAGTTCCGGAAGCAGAGGGCCGTCTCCGCAGATTACACCGCCCCAGTCCCCCAATTTTTCGATAAGATCAATCATAAAACGAAGCCCGCGGCTTTCCCGAATGACACCGTGATACAGAAGTAAGAAGGGGAATGATGTATGCAGTTTTTTAACACGGTGGAACGCGGAGCCGTCTTGGTCTTTACCCGGAACGGGCTTGTCGGGAAAATTCCGGATTACAGCCGGTCTCTTATCAAGTCCGTATTTGCGCTGAAGGATATCTGCAATGCTGTCACAAACGGTTATTACTCCGGTTGCTTTGCGAATAAAACGGCGCTCTGATAATGACCAGATAAAGCGGGTTAACCGCCGGTTATGGAGGCTAATACTATCCAGATAGAGCTCGTGGCTGTCATATACCACAGGGATGCGATCAGGCTTGCCGTACCACCCTGCCGCCGTTAGTGCGTCAAGGTCATGGGCATGCAATATAGTATGATCATGGGACCGGATAACCGTGCCGAACCAGCGGATAACTTCCAGAAATCTTCTTTTTCCACCCTGATGCACCGGAGAATAGGAAAGCAGCCTGACCCCGTTATGAGACTCGGGTATGTTCTCACCGGTACAGGCGCAACTGACCCTGTATCCGTGTTCGGCGAGGGTTTCAGCTTCGCGGCGAACGCGGTGATCGTTCAGATAATCACTGTGAACGAGCATCAGGATATGGTCCATAGGCACCGGTCCTGATTGGGCTAAAGGTCGAAAAAGTATTGCAGGCTGATGGAGTGAACCATTCCGAAGCCGGTTTCAAAAGGTACGAAGGCGTACTGAAACTGAACGGGATCTACGTTAATCGCGGCGCCGGCACTCCAGTTTCGAACCGTGTCGCCGGTACGGTATCCGCCCCGGAGGATGATCATTTCGTACAGCTCAGCCTGCAGGCCGAACGCAAAAAAACTACCCGACTCAATCGCGTTTTCGGAGTTCGAAAAGAACTCATCCTTCAGCGGGGCTATGAAGTCTCCGCTTAGGTTGATGACTACCGGAACCTCAGATCCGCCGAAGGCAGAAATTTGAACCGCATTAAGGTCAAAGCCGGTCCTCCAGCGGGTGGGCAGTTCCGAGCGCTCTATATCCAGTTTTGACATTCTGCCGGCGTTGGTAACGGCCGTGCCGATTCGCAGCCGTTCATCGAGCAGTTGAGCCGTTATACCTGCATTAAATCCAAAGCCCGACGCATTCTGCTGAAAAAGCTGTTCATAAATATACGAGCCGGCCACGCCAATCGAGAGAATGGAAATACTTCGTGCATAAGCTCCGGACAGGGATAAATACTGCACCGAAAAGCTTCCGTCGGGTTCGCCGGGGGCGCTGCGCAGGGTGATGTCGTCCACGACGGATGAACGTACCCCGGCGGCAAACATATCGTTCTCCCGCTTGATGGAAGCGGAAGCCTGCGTGTGCTGCGTATCACCGATCCAGAGGGTGTAGGAAACGCCCAGGCTGGAATGTTCACTAAGCATGAGATTCGCCGGATTGGTGAAAATACTGTTCGAGCCAAGCGGTACGGCCGTATGTGCCTCTGACAGGGAAAGTGAATGTGCGTTAGGCCCGATATTGAGAAAATCGAGGCCGGTTTGCGTGTGAGCGGCAGGTGAGATTAACAGACTAATGAAAATCAGAAAAAAACCGTATATCGGGGATTTTGTCATGGATCAGAGCTCTATTCTAAGGGCGAAAACGTGCATGAATGAAATGCCTTCGGGTTCCCTGATGAAGGTGTAATCAATATACGAATCAAAATTGCGAAGGGGGAGAAGCAGGGAGAATCCGGCAGAGGGACGATGAGATTCCGAAATATAGGTGAGGTCGCCGATTTCCCATCCTGCGCGCAGGTCGATGCGCTCATGAATTCCGTAAGCGGCTCCGGTCCGGAATTGCGAAGAACCCGACGTCAGGTCTTCGGTTGTGGTACGTACAGCCGGACGGCCTTCCGAGTCATTAACTACCCGCCGAACCACATCGGAGCGCTGGGCGCGGGTTTCAAACTCTGCCGAAAGCAAGAGGTCGAGATCAGGAATTTCGTAAGCTGCACCCAGCTTGAAACGAGTGGGAAAGCTGTCCTTTCGTGATGCAAGGTTGCTGCCGTACAGGCTGGAGGAGGTCCAGGTATAGGATGAAAAAATATCCTGAATGCTGCCGCCTAAGGTCCAGGTATCGGTTACCCGGTAGAGAAAACCGATATCGATTCCGAAACCGAGCGGATTATCTAAATCGTCAAAATAATCGGCGTAAAGCAGTTTGGCGGAGAAGCCGAGGCTGAAACGTTCCCCCGGATTCAGCCCAAAAGCAACGAACATGCTGATCTCATTGGTTGAAAAATTGCCGGTCGGTACGCCGCTGGTTGAGCGTCCGTCGAAGTCCTGCACTCCGGCATGAAGAATCCCGATGTTGATTCCTGCATTCGGAGGAACCTGAAAAGCAATATTGGCCGCATTCAGGGTTCGGTCGAAGCTCATAGCGGAAGCCGAAAAATCGAACTCGGTACGGCCTACTGTTGAGGCAAGGGCAGGATTATAATGAGCGAAAACCCCCTGTTGATGTACGGCCGTCATCGCGTTTCCCATCCCCATCCCGCGGGGACCAAATCCCATGCGGGTATAGGCTCCTGCAAATCCTCCGCTTTGGGCCATAAGTTCGCCCCCGCCCATAAGGAGCATCATCACAAATAGAAAAAGAGTTCTGGATAGTCCGGACATGTATTTAGTCAGCTTGAGGTATGAAAATCTGTTTGGTCTCATTGGTTCTCCTAATCCAGCATCAGCAGTTTACCCCGGATATCGGAGCCGCCGACTTTTATTTCATAGAAAACCGGACCGTTTGCCGCCGTGCGCCCGCCACCGTCGCGTCCGTCCCAGACCGCTTCGTAATTCTGACCTTCCGTAACAGGTACGCCGTCATCAAGCACGCGAATCAGGTTCATCCCGAAATCATACAGTCTGATGGAGGCGTTCCCTGTTGCAGGAGCCCGGAATTTAATGCGCGCTATTTCGTGAATGCGTGGCGAAAACGGATTCGGATAAGCGTAGGAGCTGGTTGAGCGGGCATCGGGCAGAAACTGATTGCCGCCCTCAAGCGGGAAATTCACCCTCGTTAACTGCCATGATTCTCCTCCGTCGTCCGTCGAGGCCAGCCCGTCGGTTGTGCCTACCCAAAGCCTGTCGGTGGTGTGAGCAAGACTCAGATAATCGGCGGTCTCTTTAATGAACCCGTTAGGTGATGTGATTTGCCTGATTTGGTTCCAGCTTGTGCCGTTGTCATCACTGATAAACAGCCCGTTGTCTCCGGCTGCATACACGCGGTTTCCGTCGAAAGCAACGTCATAGATTCGCTGGCCCCGCAAATGCTGGGTAAATGTTTGTCCTTTGTTGTAGCTCACAACCAATCCCTGCCGGTCATTCTCACCTGCAATCCAGTTGGTCATCCAGACGCCCCCGTCTTCGGGATTTTCTTTTACTCTGATAATCCAGTTGCCGAGAAGGCCGTCCGATGCGCCGGTGCGTCTTGTGTTGCGCCAGATAACGGAATCAGCGGGTGCGGTAAGCGCATTTTCCGACACGTTTATGCCGCCTGCGGTTCCGGCCCAAACGTAGCCGTCGCTGTCTATATGGACGGAAAAGCCGAGAAAATTCTCATCAAGCCGCGGGTCGAAGACAAAATCGTAGTTGTTTTCAGGCGTCAGTACACGAACATTCTGAGGAGGAAGCAAAAGACGCTCCCAGGTTTGGCCGAAATCGGTACTGCGTCTTATGCCGGAAGCCCATCCCGCAAAAAAGACCGTTTCACCCTCAAAAACCACATTAAACGGAGGTGACTGCTGAGGGACGATTACCGGCACGGCTTCGACAAACTGACCACCGTACAAAATTGTAGTTTCGGACTCCTGGTCGAGAGGCGGCGCAATATAATCCCAGTTTTCGCCTCCGTCTGTGGACACATGAAATCCAAGCGAAGTCTGAACGCTCGCATCTCCGATACGATCGTTAAATCCGAGTCCGGCAACTACGGTATCGGGTGCCAGTGCGATGGAAAAAAGCCGCCCGCGCCCGGAAGCAATGGAGTCGGCATTTTCCGGGAATCTGAAATCAAGTTCGTTTCTCAGGTTGAGCATCATAAAAGGGCCCACCCAAAGCGAATCTCCGAGTGCCCCCATATTGGAGACACTGTTCTGGCTTATTGAGTTAAACGTATCCGGAGGAAGCGGCCCGGTAATCTGAGCGTTCACTTCAGAGCTGAAGAGAAAAAGAAAAACCACACCTGCGCTAATCAGGAGCTTAAAACGAATAGAAATCATTCAATAACTAATTGAGAGGTGAGCGTGTCGCTGGTCAGGCCGGAACGGTCAATGGCGTAGGTAAGTACGTCGTAAGTGTCGGGCTGATTATTCGGATTGATTTCGAAGGTTCTGGTATAAATACCGTCGCCTGCAACCTGATCGCCCGAGCCTCCGGGACTATCGTCGCCGTCGTCAAACATCTCAAAACGGTCGCCGCCGATCTGATTTCCGGCCGAATCATATAATTCCAGAAAGACATCCCGGATTTGAGAAAGCCCCTGCGGATGCTCAACCTCGGTTTCGAACCGGATAGGGGATACGCCTTCATTCGGAATCTGAACGCTTGAGGGATGATTGATTCCGAGAATGACCGGAGGATCGGTGGTGAAACCGCTAAGTGACAGCTTGTGCTCAAGGGTGTTGGTCAGCCCGCCGTCATCCGTTTTTTCGAACACGAATACCGTGTAGGTTTCAAAGATGGTGGTGGGTACGTTGAAGGAAAACGCGCCTTCCAGTTCTGAATCTGAAATACGGTTAAGGCTGCCATCCCGAAAAACGGCCCGGTCACTTTCACGAACCACATTAAAACTCGGGGATTGGAGGTCTGAATCCGGACGTATGCTCACCGAAATATTGATGACAAGGGTGGTATCTTTAATGCCCGCTTCCGGAGAAAAACTCACAGAATCGGGATCAAGGGTGATAGATACAAAAGGCGAACTGCTGACCGGGTAAGGAGTGGCTCCGGGTGGAGAATCACAGGCTGATAAAAACGGCAGCAGGATCACGGCCGGAATTAACAAAAAGCCGGCAAGCTGCCGGAACGAGCTGTTCATAAATGAGAACCGGAAAATGGTTGGTTGAAATGAATCCAAGAAGCTAAGGTTAAAATCGGTATTCTTCAATGCAGCCGGGGAGGCTTGAGAGGATGAAATGGAGATCGGTTTCTGATCAGGACGGGCATTAAACAAGCTGCGCCCGTGCTTTGTTCCTCTCTGTTTGTGTGTAAAGCTCTTAATCTGCAAAATGAGGGATAATCCTGCGAAAGGGCAAAAAAAAACCCGAACCTTGTCAGGTATCGGGTTTTGAATATCTACTACTTCATGAGGTCAACTATGTTGTAGTTCATGAAGGAATACGCAAAAATATGCCTGATGTTTCAAAAAAGATTGAAAAGAATCAGCTTCGGGCAGACAGCATCCCTTCCATGCGGATAGCCTGTGTGGCCTGCTGGGAGTTAGGAAAATCCTTTTTGATGCTGTTAACGTACCGGCTCGCCCGGTCGTAATTGCCTGCCGCATAGGCTGCCTCGGCGGCCATTAACAGGTTGTATGGCGTTGTGGAAGTATTTTCATCCCACTCGGCAGCACGGACGAACATCTGCATGGCTTCGTCATAACGTTCGAGCTGCATCAAAATATTCGCATGAAGACTGATCGGAGCCACGCCCATTACGCCTCTCGGCACATCGAAATTTCTAATCATATCGAGGGCTGCCTCGTAGTTGCCCAGCTCAAA
>PXDL01000124.1 GCA_003566395.1 Balneolia bacterium
AAGATAGGGTTGAGTTATCCTGGAACTCAATTTCCGGCAGGGTGTTAATCTTGGAGGGGGAACGTGTTTTCAAATGGCTCTAATAAATCCGGCCTGACAAAAATGGCGTTAGGGTCGCTCCACTCCCAATTTTGAATGGTGAATTTTGAGTTTTGAATGACTTGCACACAAAGAACATTTATAAATAAGTTACGATTATCTTATTTATAATATTCACTGATACTAATTACTGATACTGTGCTCTGAAATCGGTTATTTGTATTCTACCCAATTGTTAGTGCCATTTGACCACGTGTTTTTAAAAGCTTTGTCACTTAGATTTTTTTCAGAGTTACGTAGGGGACCGTATTTGCGCTTATGTAGAACCGAACTCAGGTTTTACCCAAATAAGGCACGTACCTCCGCGGCCATCAAACCGCCGGAGATTTGAAGCCCGTTTTGGTCTGCCCGGGTAATTTCGTCTATCCTGCCGGGAAGCTGATCATGGCCGGCCTCCATGATCTCGGGAATTGACAATCCGTAGGTTACCCGACGGATACCGCTCCAGTAAATCGCGGCAGCGCACATAGGGCAAGGTTCACAGGTTGTTATAAGATGGCACCCCGCCAGGTTGGCATTTCCTGTAATGTTGGAGGCCATACGAATGACATTCATCTCGGCATGAGAGGTTGCGTCGGTATCCTGTTTTACACGATTGGGTGCTTTGGCAAGTATGTTGTCATCGGGCCCGATGATGAGGCTTGCATAAGGGGTTTGATGTTCCTGAGCTAAAGCAATCAGCTCTTTCATATGAGAGGTTAATTCAGCCATCAACAAAAAAATCTTGTAGCCACTCCTGAAAATAAAATTCAAGAGCGGAATATTCGGAGTGCACTCGGTACGAGTAGTTGCGCATCTGACTCTCCCCAACCTGAATTCCCTTTTACAGGTTCATTCTGCTTTTTCGATCAACGAAAATGGCCGCTTTTCTGCATGAGATCATTTACTTCACGTATGTAGTGCAGTGCATCCTCTCTGTTGCGTAGTGCAATTTCAGTAATCAATGCATTAACCGTTACCGAAAGGGCGGCTATACTGTTTGTGAACAGCAGATTCTCACTTTCAACACATATATAGTGATTACAATGCTCGGTAACGGGAGCTGTCTGCAGGTCGGTTATTCCCACTACTTTCACCCCTTTTTTTCGGGCCATTTCGGCTGCTTCTATTGTGCGTTTGGAATAGGGCGGAAACGAGAGACAAACCAGCGCATCCTCAGGGGTCATGTACATCAGCTGTTCTTCGAAACTAAGCTGACCGTCCTGAACCGAAAAGGCGCGATTTGCCACCTGATTCAGGCTGTACGACATTATTTGTGATACCAGGGAAGAAACGCCCAAGCCGTAAGTATAAATTGTTGAAGAAGAAGCCAGCAGATCGGCAATCTGATTGAAGGCAACTATGTTCAGGTTCTCTATAGTCTTGTTGATGTTACTCACATCCTGCCGGGCTACCTTGTACACCGACTCTCCCCCGGCCTCGTCAATGAGCTGAAACCGGTCGGTGTTGGCATACGCCTGTCTTACTGCCTGCTGAAGGGCCGATCTGAACGGCATAAAACCGTCGAAGCCCAGCCGCTGGGCGAAACGCACTACCGTAGCCTTGGATACTCCGCTGCGCTCACCGATTTCCACCACCGATAAAAAGGCCGCTTCCTGAAGATGTTTGATCAGATAATCCGCAACTGCTTTTTGGTTTCGCGGCAGCTGATCATACTCGGTAGCTATCAGCTGCTTGAATGCTTCGGTTGTATTCTTTTGAACCGATTCCATATTAAGATCATTGGTTTCCGATCAGTTTCGTGTTGGCCTGGGCACTTCTATTTCATCGTATTCATATTCCAGTCTCGAAGTATCATATACAGGATCAGCTAATGTGATATTTCCGACGCGGTTATTTTTCCAGCTGAAGGAGCTCCCCGGTGGAAGCACGTGCATATTAATACCCGAA
Source organism: Balneolia bacterium (assembly GCA_003566395.1). Classification (GTDB taxonomy): domain Bacteria; phylum Bacteroidota; class Rhodothermia; order Balneolales; family Cyclonatronaceae; genus Cyclonatronum. The sequence continues at coordinate 1,990 of PXDL01000124.1, forward strand.
GCCCCGAGCATTCTCTGCTCGTATATTTTTGCGTTCATATTGCCGGCATCGAGCAATATGACCTGGCTTTCACCGATGACTTCCACGCTGTCATCACTTTTGAACCACAAAGCGGTTGATTCATCAATACCGGCCGCATAGCGGGAGCTGTCGTCGATAAGTACGTTAATAAGCCGGTTAAGCCGTCCCCTCACTATAAAATGCTGATCAACAATCATATTTTCCACAAGCCCTATTCCTGCACTTCGAATCACATTCTGATGGCGTATCACTCCAAACGGCTGTCTTCCGGGGTAGGCCTCATCCCCGGTTATCATCACCCTTGACTGAACCGCGGTTCCGGCACTCGTTCCGGCAATCACCGCCCCGGATTTCCATGCAGCTTTTACGGCTTCACGCATTTCTTCGGCTTCAAAAAACTCCATTAATCTTCGCTGATCCCCCCCGCTGAACCATATTCCACCAGCATTACGGAGTCTGCGGGTGATTTCGCTCCTGCCGATATCCTGAGGCTCCAGCATCATAATTTCAACTTCGCGGGCTCCGTGAGCAAGCAGTTCATCCCGCTGTTCCCAGCCGACCGTGTCCGGAATGGACGATGCCATAGGAACGACGATAAGATGCCCGTCTTTACTCAGATCAACCACCAACTGCATTATTTCTGAAGGACGAGCACCTCCGCCTATCATAATGAGATTGCCTTTTTCCACCTTTTTAACCGCGTTTTCCGAATCCCGGTCGTTGCCCGATCCCGTAAAAATGAATACCAAAGCGGCCACAACCACAACCCACAATAGCGTCAACCCTGCAACTTGCTTCATATCTCCCGACCTCTCGTTTTGTTGATTTCCTTAAGTAAATTTGAAATCAGGATTATACAGAAATTTATGTCGTCAAGTAAAATAAATTCGTCGTTTGAATGAGGTTTTTGGGCACCGATGCCCAGATTTACGGCCGGAATTCCTTTTTCATGAAGCGCATTAGCGTCGCTGCCCCCCGAATAGGATACACCCTGAGGAGTCAGTTCCGAGTCTTCCATCGCTTTTCTGACAAGCTGAACAAGCCCATTATCCGGGTTGAAAACATAGGGCGCAAAATCCACCTGCGTCCGGAAAACGACCTTCCCTCCTGCCCTGGATGCAACCTCACGGAAATATGATTCATACGTGGAAATCGCTGCGTTGATTGTTTCGGTGTCGTTCGCCCGAATTTCTCCCCAAATTGTGCATTTTTCAGGAACCACATTCACAGCCGTGCCCCCGTCAATACGTCCGACGTTCGATACGATGTCGTGCTGCTGTGTTAAGCGAGGCAGTCCGGAAAGCGCCTCAGCGGCCATCGCAATAGCGCTGATGCCGGTTCTTGGTAAAACGGCGCTGTGACCGGCACGACCTTCAAATTCAGCTTCGAAAAGGGTCATTCCGGAGCATCGCTCTATATAATTGCCGGGCCGAAGCGAAGAATCCAACACGATACCGTACCAAACCTTCCAGGGGGACAGATTCAGAAATTTCGCCCCTTGCATGCCGGTTTCCTCACAAACCGTACACACATAAATCAGGTTTACGTCCGTGTCCTTAGGCTGAGGTGAGCGCATCATATTTAACAGCAGCGCAAGCCCCCAGCGATTGTCGGCACCAAGCTGCGTATGACCGTTCGAGGTAATTCTGTCGTCGGTGATTTGCACGGTTGTACTGCCGGTATCTCTGGCGGTATCCAAGTGGGCAAGCACCGCTATGGACGGGTATTCACTGTTGAAATGGTCCGGGACAAAGATGAGATTCCCCTGATTTCCGCCCGTCGTACGGCCCGCATCATCCTCATGAAGCCGGTACGGAAGGGCAGCTGTTTTCTGCTTCACCAGCGTGGCAATATCTTTTTCATGACCCGAAACTCCGCTGACTACCGTCAGTTCGGAAAATTCTTCGATTACAGCGGTCATTTCCGCCTGTTCTCTCAGCTCGGTTTTCATTGAAGTGATGACTGAGAGTTCACACATTTCAGGATGCTGCCGGGCCGGCTAAAAGTACACAATCCGGGAAATGTCAGACCAGTATGAAGCGGCATAGTCATCAAAAATTCAGTCCTACACTAAGCCTTTGAATACCCGGCAGATATTCGTGCTCCGACCAGGAGTAATCCACGGTGATATCATATCCGCTTACATCCAGCATGATTCCGGTCCCGGCCGACCATTTCTGATCGGGATTATTGATGACATATCCTCCCCGGCCGAAGAGTGCGGCATAATCGGTTTTGAACATGAGTTCCGAACCGAAGCTGATCATTTCAAGGTTGTCGCTGGGGTTTTTAAGGTCGGCAGCGACAATCCACCGGAAAAAACGGGAATCAACGGCATCGATTACGGCACCGACCTGAAAATGCAGCGGCATTGGAAATCCGAGCGTTTCAAGCTTTACAAGCGGCCGTCTTGAAGGCGGTTCGGAAGGATCGTTGGTATTGGGTGTAAATCGAGAAAGGTCGGGACCGTCGAACCGCATGTCCGGGCCGAAGTTCTGAACCGACATGCCGAGGGTAAGATTTCGATACCCGAAGTTATACCGGGTGCCGATATCGAAGGCGATGCCTGTTGCGCGCTCGTTCCAGATTTGCTGATTCACATATTTTGCTGTAACCCCAACTGAAAACCGTGGCAAAAGATGCCGGGCGTAGGAAACTCCGATCATCAAGTCGGAGGCGTCAAAAAACCGTCCGGTTCCGTCCGGTTCCAGCACGGTGGTAATTTCCTGTTCCGGAACAGAGAGAGAAATTACGCTCACCCCGAATGTTCCTATATTTCCGGCTCTGGTGGCAAAAGCAAACTGATTGATCTCAATATCGGCCCACCAGGGAATATGCGTAAAACTCAGCGATCCCCGTTCGGTTTCTGAAATACCGGCAGGATTCCAGAACATGGCCGTGGCGTCGTCGGCACTTCCCACAAAAGCTCCGCCCATAGCCTCGGCACGCGCACCGGCATTAATTTTGAGAAACTGGGCCATACTGGTGCCCACGTTTGTTGAAGACGTCTGGGCCTGAAGCTCTCCATGCAGATAGAAGAGCAAAAAAAGCACCGATAAAATTTTGACAGACTGGCTCATTTCTGGTCTCCTATTTTATGACCGCAAAGCGGCTGATATGATCTCCGACATCCGAGGTAACCATATAAATGTAGATTCCGGGAGCAATTTCCCGCCCGTTTTCCGTGCGCAAATCCCATCCCACAACACCTGAGTTGTCGTTTTTCTGAAGCGTTTTCACCCGTTCTCCCGCCATGGTAAAGATATGTATGGTACACTCGTTCGGCAGGTTTCTGAATCGGATGAGTCGTTCCGGCTCACGACGCGTAAGGCTTACATCCGGCTCCCATGCGTTGCTTACCAAATACGGATTCGGGACAACATTAATCTTGTTCAGCACCTCGTTGCTCGTTTCACTGCTAACTTGCCCCGCATCTTTTTCATAGAGATAAATGTCGTGCTCGGTCGGAAAACGCACCGCCTCCGTTTGGATGGAAAACTCATTTCCGACAAGTGATCCCGGTGCTATTCCGTCAAGGTCTATTTGCAGGGTGAACAGAAACCTCCCCAAATCGATCTCCCCTCCGTTTTCTATGGTGTGATCTGTTTGCACACCGGAACTTTGGCGGGTAATCTTTACGGATAAGCTGTCCTCGGTCACATTGGTCATCTGTCCGGTGTAAACTTCCGGTATAAGCGCGCTGAATGTGGCGTCGGTGATTTCAATCTGATAGCGGCTTCCCGGCCGGGTTATTTGGAACGGATTGTGCCGCAGGATGATGCCGACCCCGTCGGTGGTTACAAACTCCACATTCCGCGCATAAGGGCGCATGGGCAAAACCGTTTCGCCGGTACGAAGGCTGATTACCTCAACGGATGGGACGATAGTGAGCTGATCGCCGTCCTGAGGGCGCAATTCAGGGTCTTCCGATTCCTCAAAAAAGGTAAAGGCGATAGCGTCTTCTTCAATTTCGTAGCGTTTCCCGGGAATGTATTCTTCGTTTCTTATCCTGTTTCGTCCAGCGGCATCATTCCGTACTGAAAAAATATCGGGGGCGCTCCAGCTAACCGTAAAGGTCGTAGCCGGAGTTTCTGCGGTGTTCAGCGCTTCACTTTCAACCCTGGTAAGAATGGTGGTTTGCGGCCGGCCTGTACGGCTGAACCGCACTTCATACTCCCCGAAGTCAACATCAAGGGGATCGAGGACGCGC
>PXDL01000526.1 GCA_003566395.1 Balneolia bacterium
GGAGCGGCGGATGCATTTTATAGTTGGTGTCGAATCCGCTGTATTCAATGGCCTCATCGGTCAGGTCGAAGTGGTGCGGACAAACTTCCGTGGTGACCTTTGTGCCTCTTTTTTTCGCTTCACGTACGAGTTCCACTCCGCGTCGCGTACTGATGTGCGCCACATGCACATGGCCGCCGGTCAGCTCGGCAAGCAAAATATCCCGGGCTATCATCACCTCTTCTGCAATGCCCGGCGTACCCGCAAGCCCGAGCCGGGTGGAAACACGCCCTTCATTCATATGTCCCGGACGCGAAAGGTCGAGATCTTCTTCATGGTTAATCACAGGAACGCCCAGCATAGAAGCATAGTCCAAAGCGGTACGCATCAAGCGGGCGTTATACACCGGATCGCCGTCATCACTAAAAGCCACCGCTCCGCTTTTCTGCATATCCGCCATTTCAGCCAGGCTCTCGCCTTTCCGCTCTTTCGACACACAGCCTATCGGATGCACGTCCACTGCTAAAGGTGCGGCTTTATTAACGATATATCCGACTACATCACTTGTATGCGTTGCCGGATTCGTATTCGGCATACAGGCAACGGCCGTAAATCCACCATCGGCGGCGGCTTCACAGCCGGAAGCGATAGTTTCCTTGTGCTCGAAACCCGGCTCGCGTAAATGCACGTGCATGTCCATCCAGCCGGGCGAGATAAAAGCTCCATCAGCCTGAACTACATGTTCACCGTTTTCGGGGCTCAGGTTGGGGGCTATGTGATGAATGATGCCGTCGCGGATGCGTAAATCCAGGCGGTCTTTGGGTGAGGATGGTTTTCCCGGATGAACCGGAATTACGTCTTTAAAAAGCAGGTTCGGTTGTTTCATCGGAGAGTCTGAAAGTTTTTGTTGAATATAGGCGAATCGTGCGTTAATATCGAACCCGCAAACATGAATTGAAGCAAGGTATTATGGCTCAGCCGCCGGATTTATTTTCTCAGGATTTGCCCGTTCCGGGCGTCTCCGAACTGACGAACCAAATCAAGGATTTGCTGGAAACCTCATTCCATAATGTGGATGTGGAGGGCGAAGTGAGCCGTCCGAGCCAAAGCGGGAACGGCCATATTTATCTTACCCTCAAGGATGATAAATCCCAGCTTCCATGCGTAATCTGGCGATCTGTGGCCCAGCGAATATCATTTACTCCCGAGCACGGCCAGCAGCTTCATCTCAGCGGGGACATTCAGGTATATGCCCCCCACGGCCGTTATCAGCTAATAGTGAAGAAGGCCCGGCAGGCAGGAGTCGGGGCGCTGCAGCAGGCTTTTGAACGCCTCAAACAAAAACTTCAGGATGAGGGACTTTTTGATGCCGCAGCAAAAAAACGTCTTCCGTCGTTTCCCACACGTGTAGGTGTCGTAACTTCCGCTCAGGGAGCCGCACTTCAGGACATTATCTCAACTTTTGACAAACGCTATCCCATGCTTACGCTGCTGGTATATCACGCTTCGGTTCAGGGTGCTCAGGCAGCCGGTGAACTAAGCCGTGGCATCCGGTATTTTTCCTCTCGGAATGATGTGGATGTGGTGATACTAACCCGCGGCGGCGGTTCGCTCGAAGATCTCTGGCCTTTCAATGAAGAGGTTGTCGCCCGCGCGCTGTTTGAGTGTCCGATTCCTACAATAAGTGCCGTAGGCCACGAAACCGACTTTTGCATATCCGACTTCGTGGCCGACGTCCGGGCCGCCACGCCCACGCAGACCGTTGCGCTGATGGTACCCGACATCAACGATCTCAAATTTCAGGTGGAAGAATACCACCGAACGGCCCGCTCAGCTATGGGCAACCGGCTACAGTCGGCACGGGATAAAGTGGAGCGGTTCGCCAAAACCTACGCCCTGCAGGCCGTTCAGGAGAAAGTCCGCACCCATCGGACGCATATCGATAATCTGTATCGTAAAGCCTTGTCATCGGCAGAACTAAAGCTGATGAAACAGCGAAGAGCGCTCGAACAGCTCACCAACAGGCTGGAGCACCAAAACCCGGATGCCCCGCTGGAAAAAGGCTACACTCGCATCTGGCAGTCCGGAAACTGGATACGCGAGCCGGAGGGTTTTTCAGAAGAAAAACCATTTGAAATTCAGTGGAAAACGAAAAAACGGGAGATAAAGGCATAGAGCGCATGTCGCTCATTGATGCTGCTTCATCTCCCGAAAAACCGGCGAATTTTAAACTATTCCTAAAGAAAGTCCTGCCAAGGCGGCGTTCATTTAATTCGGGGCAAGATCGTCCTGTTCTTTTCTGGGCAGTTTTTCATCCATCATGGCCGTGTGATAGGCAAACGAAGCCACAATTATGGCGTTGCGAATAAGATCCTGCTCAACCAATCGCTCATATGTATCCATGTTGGAGTGATGGCTCAGGGTGAAATACTCCATCGGATCCTGAATGAACTGAAAACCCGGCAGCCCCACCCGGTCGAAAGCCACATGATCGGTTGATCCCGTATTTGCCCAGGAAACGGTACTTGTATCCCAGTCGCTGAACGGCAGCAACCATGTTCGGAAAAGGTTGCGAAGCGCGTCGTTCTGCTGGAGATAGATACCGCGAATTTGTCCGCCGCCGTTATCCAAATTGTAATAGGCAGAGAATTTTTCATAGCCTTCTTTAGGTTGAATGGCATCCGGGCTAAATACGCTTCCTTCCACCTCAGCCAGATATTCCTTTACATATTCGCGTGAGCCCCACAGTCCCTGCTCTTCCCCACTCCACAGGGCGATGCGAATCGTACGGCGAGGCTGCACGTCCAGAGCCTTTAGGATGCGCATAGCTTCCATCATCACCACGCTGCCGGCTGCATTGTCTGTAGCGCCGGTACCCGTATGCCAGGAATCCAGATGCGCACCAATCAGCACCACTTCATCGCCGAGTTCCGGATCGGTGCCCCGAATTTCACCTATTGTGTTCCAGGCCATCAGGTTTTCGGTTTGGAATTCCACCTGAAGATCCATTTCCAGCTCAACGGTTTCACCGTGCTTCAGCATGCGGTAGAGACGGCCGTAATGCTCTCTGGCCAGCGACACCTGCGGAACTGCCTCGGGCGCGTCTATCTCGTGCGGACGAGGACGCTCGGTCCATGGCGTACCGGGAGCACTTGGCAGGGTTGCGCCGGCCACCGCCACCTGACCACTCCACCCACGGTAGCTTTCATCAATAATAGCCAAAGGACGCTCATCCATGAGGAATTGTGCTTTCTCGTAAGCCGCCTGCTGACGTGCAAGCCATGCAGCACTTGGTCCGCCCTGCTGTGGGTCTGCAAGTCGCTGAGTGGCATTGGCAAGCTGCAAAAGCCTCTCGTCAGAGTTCCGACGGGCAAGCGGCTCCCAGTGAAGCGAAGGCTCCGCCGGACGATCCACCATCACAAATTTACCCTCAAGACGGCCTCTGTAATAATCAAAACCGGTTTCTTCATTGATATCGAGGTAAATCACCTCACCACGTACCGTGTCATCATAACCCGGCGACCACGCTTTGGGATAGGCGATGATGGGGAAATAGGTGTGCTCTGAATGCGCATGCAGGGCGAATCGCTTCAATTCCCAGCCTTTGCCAAAAGGCCCCCATTCCTGCTGATAGACGTTTTCCAGGCCGAACTCTTCCATTTTGGCGGCCGTCCACTCGTTGGCCCGGTACATTTGGGATGAGTTGGTCAGCCGTTGCCCGATAACATCGGTGAGATAACTGGCCAGCTCCATCACCTGTGAGTTCTCTTTGCCTTCTTCTATCATGCGTTCGACCATGGAAAGGTCGACCACAGGTTCGTTAGCAGACTGAGCATAAAGCGCATAAGAAGCGGGAAATCCTAAGGTGAATAGAATTAACAACGATTTGAAATACAGAAACGAAGTTTTCATACAAGCAATAGTTTCATAATGGGATGTTTGGTTGAACAAGCAATTATTATACTAAAAAAATCAGGCTGCTCGGTGGATGTTTTTGAAAAAGTTGGTAACAAAAGGGATTGCAAATGGTTATTCAAATACATACTATAACAATAGTACTATGTAATCCTAAACCAATTCAGATATGACCTATTCCCTTTTGTTCACTTTTCTGCTATGCGTAACCGGGAAACCGCTCGCATCTGAGGACTCCGTAACAGTTCGCTTTGAAGTGGTTATTCCGGATGAAACTCCTGGTGATGATCCCGTTTATTGGGCGGGAAGCCTGAACCGCTGGGATCCGGGTCACCTGGGAACCGGGTTTGGAGCCAGAGATTTTTCACAGCGTATGGAACGTGGTGAAGGATTCCATTTTATCGAACTTTCTGCACCTAAAGGTACCGAAGTAAGCTGGAAATACACCAGGGGGTCGATATTCAGGGTTGAGGAGCAGGCCGATTTCACGTACCGTGAGGTGCGTAACATCACCTTTGAAGATGGCAAAACCGTTCGCGATACGGTCCATGCCTGGCGCTATCTCCCCGATCCGGCTATAGAAGCTTTCTGGCCGAAAGTCGAACTCCGGAAAACCGAGCTTAATTTCACCAACAACGGAAGGAATTACAACCAAACCGGCACTCTGATCTACGATTTCGAAACCGGTTCCCAGTTTTATGATTTCAGTGAGTACAGCATCAGAACAGGCGTAAGGCCCGATTATGAAGATTGGGTCTATTATTACGTCCCGGCCGGACGATCAACGGAAACCACCCTTTTAACCGGTGCCGGCAAAGATCCTGAAAGCGGACATTGGCATGTCTATGCAGATCAAAACGGAGACCGTTCACTGGATGAAAACGATCGTATCATCACCATTGAACACGCTGAACAGGATGCTACCTGGCGCGGGAAAGTATATTTTGAAAACCGCATCAATGGAAAAGCATTTACCGATTCCACCACCTTATTTATTTCACATGCGTATCAGGCGCCCGAGCAGATGAGGACTTCGGTTAATCAGGATGCTCCCCGGCTTTTTGGTGCACTTCCCTGGGATCACAGAGTTGGAAAAATAGATGATGACAAGTTCTATGTGAGTGCATCACCCGGCAGGGTTTTTTCTTCCTTTCACTATATCGGGCTGGACCGTGACGGCGACAAAACTATAGAAATGGGATCAGGCTCAACAGAAAGTTATCCCCTGGATTATTCTGCTATGCATCGCAGCGGCATCATGTACAGCTATCCCGAGTTTGAATTGGGTGGACGCGGCTGGACGATTGCTGACATTGATCCGCTGGGCACTTGGGTGCGTTTGCGTCCCGCCCCTCTCCCGGAGCCGCGTGAATCAATATCGGAAGGCGGTCAGGCCCCGGACTGGCAGGCTACAACAATTAACGGGCGTTCACTTTCGGGCGAAACGTACGGCGATTCCTGGGTGCTTCTCAATTTCTGGGGGAGCTGGTGCGGCCCCTGCATTCAGGCTATTCCTTCTCTGAATGAGATGCATGAACGCTTTAGCGGGAACTCCTTTGAAATCGTCAATTTTGCCTATGAGACTGAAGCTTCGCTTGAACGGGCGCTTGATCACTACAATTTGCCGTGGCCGCAGGTTTTGGATGAAAAGGGCGAACATGGGAACCGTTTTCTGGTACGGGGCTACCCAACGTATGTACTTATAGACCCTGACGGAATCATTCAAAGGATGGGCGGCAGTCTCGCCCTCGAGGAGATGACAAAACTTCTTGATGAACATCTGGGCCCATGAGCCATAATCCCATAAAAAAACCGCGTATTCTTCATGTAGAAAAATACGCGGCTCAGATATTGCTGTTGATGCGGAGAGGGAGGGATTCGAACCCTCGGTACCCGGTTAGGGCACACTCGCTTTCCAGGCGAGCCCGTTCGACCGCTCTGGCACCTCTCCGGGCGTCGAATCGAATACAGATTTATAATATAAGGTGAAAGTGAAGCAGGTTCAAGAGCTTTTGAGGATTCATGGCATTTTTCATTTTTTCAGTCTTCATTTTCCAGTTTCATGCTTTTGGGTGGCAAGATGAGGGTTGTTCGTGGAGGGTAATGATTTTTCGACCCGGAACATTCTGAACTTTTGCATTCTGCATTCTGAACCACTGTTGTCCGGGGAACTGATTCTTCCTGTATCCGTTGGCAGCATGTTTTTGTCCCGCGGATTGAACGGATTGTTCCGGCCAAACTACGAAGTTCCGTGCCCTGAAGTAGTTTAGAGCCGGAGTTTTTTCCTTGCTTTCAAATTGAACTATTA
>PXDL01000145.1 GCA_003566395.1 Balneolia bacterium
CGTTGTGTTTGCCAGGAACCATGTACGGCGGGGTGATGTTGTTCTCCCAGCCGGACTGAGCACCAACGCTCATGTATTCCCAGTCGATCATGTAAACAGGATCGGAGGAATCGGCATCGAGCTTGGATGCGTAGGTCATGGGAGTACCCTTGAACTGAACAGCCTTGCCGCCGAGGTCGGAGCCGAGGTTCATGTTCCGTTCATCGTACAGTTTCTCCAAGGCCCGGTAGGTGTAGGAGTTGACATAGATGCCATTCCCCATTCCACTGAGCTTGGTTTCGGTGTTCGACAGCGGGCTCTGAAAGTCAGTTTCCAGATGCGCCTGACGCATTTTGTCCAGCAGGTCGGTTTCGCTCACGTCTGAGTACGATCCACTGAAGTTCTTCCAGCGGGGGTACACGGTCGAGTCGATTCCAGCCGCGCCGGAGGTGAATCCAGCAGGGTTTCCACCAGTCAGACCCAGGGTGGCGTTCTTGACAATCCAGTACGGAATGCCGAACACGTCCTTGGTGTCGGAACTGTCGGTCGGTTTGGACCACAACTGAGCCTCAAGCAACTCGTACATTGAAGCGAGTTTCGCCTGATGCCGGGTCATAATGAGGTCCACAATCTTCGTCGCGCCAGCCTGGAAAGACTTCTCGTGAAGGTCGTAGATGTAGTGAGCGTTGATATGACGGACAGGTACGGAACCGTTCGTCATGGTGTCGGTCAGGCTTGAGGAATCCTGCTCGAACAGACCGACCATCTTCGCAGAGTGGTTATGATCCATTTGAATTTGGAATTCCCATTCGATCCCGCCGTCAAAGACATTCTTGCGTTTCTTCCACATTTCTTTGACTGCGACGAATCGCTGAAGGTCCGTTTGCATATTAACAAACGTACCGCGTTTGATGAAGTTGTTCAGAGTCAACTGAACGAGGTCATCAATCTGAGAGGCTGTAAGTGCCATGATGTTTCTCCTTGTTTATTTTGGTATGTTGAACTTTTCCGAGACGATGTTCACGATGTCCTCAACGTCATCACCACCGGGGGTTTGCGCGGATTGACCGGATGCCCGGTTGATCTTTGCTTTGTTCCGTTTGCGTGCCGCGTCAGCCTTCGCTTTCTCCGTCTGCTTTCTCATGTCGTCGCCCAACACCATTGAAGCCGCTTCTTGGAAGATGGCTTCTTCGGTGGCACTCTCTCCTGCGGCCTTGTAGCCGGATTTGAGAATGTCGAACTTTTTGAGCAACGCGCTTTTTTTGTCCGGGTTGTCCCGAACGGTTTTTGCAACATCCCCCAGGGTGTTGATCTGCTGTTCAGCCCACGTCTGAGTCTTTCCGTCTTTGAGGGACTGGATTTCCTTGGACTGTGATTGAACCAGCTTTTTCAACGCGGAAAAGCCTTTAACGATTGCGTCATCGTACTCCTCCGGGTCCAGGTCAGGGATGTCTGCCAGCGCGTTGTCAACTTCGGAGGCGGGCTCCTCGGTCGATTCAGCGGCGGCGGGGGTGTCGGTGTTACCGGAAAGCAACCCAATCGCTTCGCGGAGCGATTCGGCATCAGGGAACTTGCGAGCATTCTTCATACTCAACCCTGCTTTCACAGCACTTTCCAACAGGTCGTCGTCGATCTCGTTACCGGAATCAATCACGGGTTCGGGTTCGTCGTCGTCCTCTTCGTCGGCCTTTGGAGAAACATCATCCTTGGGCTCGTCGTCGTCGTCCTTGTCGGACGGTAAATCGGTGTCGGTATCCGGTTCGTCGGTGTCCAGTTTGTCGTCGCTCAGGTCGATCTCTTCCTTTTTCACGGATGCGGCGGCAAACTTGTCTCCTTCCGGACTGTTGTCCTTCTCGAACTGGTCCAGCGCGGAGTTGACAGCGGCCTCCATGTCTGAGGTGGCGTTGTCTGGTACGGTGTCGGTTTTTGGTGTCTTGGCTTCTGTGGTCATGGTAATTGGTGGGTTGTCGGTTTTGGTTCTGGTTTTATGCGTATGCGTTTTTGTCGAAAAATCCTCGGGCCTTCAGTGCTTTGTCACGGTGCCTCTTGTCACGGTAGACGGGGTTCCCGTCCTTGGTCACGTCGGTCGGAACGCCTTTCTTTTTGAGGTAATCCGAAAGCTCCTTGCGTTGTTTGGCATTCACCCCGGACGCAACGCACTCCAGCGGCCATCCGGAGGTTGCAGGTAGCGATTTCGACTCAGCGCGGAAGGAACGCCGTGCGGGTTTCCCGTCAATATCTACCACACGCGGAGCCTTGCCGATGGGGAACACCCGCTCGACAACTTGGCCGTCATTCGTCTCGAAGCAATAAACTGGCATTATGTGTTTGGCCTCCCTACCGCCGCCATTTCGGAATCCTGAACCCCGATACCCATAAGGGACCGGGTGAGAACGTCATCCTTCCCTGCGCGGGTTGCACCGGGGCGGTTCACACGTTCATATCGGCGCGTGGTGGTGGCGGGTTTTGCCACGCGGCCTTCAGGTGATGGGTTGCCCTGCATCTGCTGACGCGGGGGAGGTTCGTTGAATTGCACGATGTCCATGATTTCGGGCAGGTTCGCCAGCTTGGACAGGTTCTCGAACAACGGAGTGAAGTTCAAGCTGATCCCCTGCTGTTCCATCATCGGCATAAGTGGCATGATGTAGCTTTCCATGACCATACCGAGCTTCTGGAGCTTCGTGCTGGGGGTGTTGTCCTCCATCGAATGCACGTCGATGTCGAAGTTGAAGTCTAAAAAGTCGCCCTTGCGGGTATCCGTAGACCATTCCACGGTGCGCTGTAACGACGGGGCACCAGGAACCGACTTTACGACCAGCCGCTTGCGCTCCGGGTCGGTCCACTCGTACCACGCAAGGGCTTTGAAAATTCCTTTGGCGAACGTGAGCACCTGCTGACTCATGTACTTGATTCTCGCATTGGCCGCTTCATTTATGAGCTTGTCCTGCCCAACGGTTTCCGACACAGGCGAAAGTCCGCCAAGGGTGTCGAGGTTGCCAGCGAAATAGGAGAACAGGTCGCGGGTCTGGAGGAAGAACGCCAAGGTCGGCGCGTCGATACCGCCGAGGGAAAGGTTTGTTGGCGGCGCACCCGTGTAAACCACACCCTCTCCATCCGCCGCTTTCTTCAGGTTGTCAACTGCATCATCGTTGCCCCCGGCAAAAGCCGCTAGCGTTTTCTTATGGTCCGCCTGTTTTCCGAGCTTACGAAACAGGTTATTACCCAGTTCGTGCAAGTCGATCCAGAGTGCGGCAGGTGGTAACGGGAGTATGTTACCGGGGACATCGGAAAAGCCGAGCTTGTGGTACGGGGAACCCTGTGGTCCGTCCAGCGTGGCTATGTTGAGCACCTTCTTGCTGGTGACAGCGTAGGTGATGACTTTGTTTTTGGAGGGAACCCACACGTCGCGGATGTTCACTTTATCACGGTACATGTCCGCATCCTCAGCGGAGGTGACGGATTCAGCGCGGGTGTGTCCTTCGTCGTTGGTGAGCGAGTTGCCATCCGGGGATATGTCTTTTGCCTTCCCTTCGTACATGGACCGCACATCGTCCAGAGCCATCCAGTAGTCGTTCCCCTCGTACTCGATGGCATCCTTCTTCTTTGCGGACATGTCGAAAAAGTAGTCGTCAATGGTGAGCAGATCCACGAATGACTGTCCTACGTCAAGTTCGCCAAGGCGGGTTTCGCTGTTAGCAATCCCCACCTTCACAATCCCCATGCCGAAAATGGCCTCAATCACCGCAAGCCGGATCGTTCGGCCAAGGTCCAGTTCCTCGGGAAGCTGGTTCAGCGCAAGTTCCATCGTGAACGCCTGGGGCTTCAGTTCAGGTATCTTCGTGCTGACCATGACTTGCGGGGGCCGTGCCGCAAGCTGTTGCGTGTAAATGGTGGTTGCCAGTTCAAGGAAGTTGGTGGGCACCCTGAACTGTGATCCCTGCACACCGTAGTGCATCCCCACGTATTCCTTGATCGCCTTCAGTCGGTTTCTGCGCGTGATTTCGAGTTGGCGGTTCGACCAGTCAATCGACTCGCGCAACTTCCGAAAATCTATCTGCATGTCTGAATCGGCCAATTTACCATCCGGGTCCGAGGTTGTCAGGCGGAGTTTTTGATTTCGCATTTTTGCGAAGATCGTGTCTCCATGCCAGACTACCTACAGGAATCTCCGGATCTTGTCCATTCTTATTTTCGTATTTTTGCAAAATTGATAAAGCGGCCAGCGCGTCGGCTATCACTTCGTCCCCGTGGGCGGTGCGTGCGCCGTTGGGGTCCGTGCTGTTCGCGGAGGCTAAATGTTCGATTTGTCCGGTTTTCGTGCGGATGAACTGCAAGCACTCCTTCAGACCCTCCTCGGACGGGTTGATGAACTTGTACTCCCCCAGGGCAGCGCGGTATTCGGTGAGCAGGAATTCCCGTGCGTCGCCAAGGATGAAGTATCCCGGCTCCTCGCTGATTCGCTGAGTGACTTTCTTTTCAGCGCGGCGGTAGTAGATGCTCCTGTACCCGGACTCGATGACGGTCGTGGTGAAGGTTTTTCCGGTGGGACCGGATGCGTCCCAAATCAGGAATGCGTTGTTGAAGAACCGTGCAACCGCGATGCTCAGGCGGCTGAACTGCTTCGGGTCCATGTTCGGAGTTCGGATCACGCCGATCTTGTGGCCGTTCGAGGTGTCCGCAATGGTCAGGACGGAATTGGACGCACCTGTGCCAGCGGACACGTCACACGACACGATGTACTTCTTGTCCGGCGGCGGGCGCATGGAGTCGTCGAACGTCATCCAGAGTTTCAACTGCCCGCCGTCCGACTCAGTGAACCTGCGTGGTGTCAGTTCAACAGGGTCGAATTCGATGTCGCCCACCATTTCCGGGGGCCGTGCGAAGCGTGACCGGAGAGCTTGGATGAACTGCGCGTCGAAGAATAGGTAGTCCGACCCGGTATAGTCGATGTCGAGTTCCTGCGCCACTTCCTGCGGGCTGGTGCAGCGTGTGAATTGTTCGTCGTACCACGGAGACCGGAGCCTCCCGTCGCAGATGAAGTCGTACCCGTCTGGGAACACCACGTATGCCTTACCTCCCTTCTCGGGGTCCGGCACCGGGATGATGCCGTTCAGGTCGTCGAACAGTTCCACCTTACCGGTTTCCTTGTCTCCACGGTACATCCCCTTGCGCTTCTCAGGGTGCTCCGTCCAGTGCATCCTCAACTTCCGCAACCCGGTGTTGTGGATCACCTCGTAGAATGCGTTCGCGCTGCCCTTCGGCGTGGAGTTGAATATCCGGCAGTTCGTCACGTCACGCGTTGAGGACAGCGCACGGTATCCATCGTCCAGCTTTACCGATGCAAATTCGTCCAACAGCATTCCGGACAGTCGGCCCCCACGGAACATCTCCCCGGTGGTGGCTTCCCCGGCAAACATGCTCCCGGTCTCGGCATTGCGGAGGTACAGGGCTTTTCGGTTCGGGTCGTCGTCTCCGAGCCAGCGGCCTTCCGGCAGTATCCAGCGCGGTTGAAAGCGGTGCAGATAGTCGATCTTCCACATCAGGGCCTTGTCGTCACCGCGCTTGTCCACGTAGTCTTCGGTACGGCTGACGACCCCGAACGACAGGTTGGACTGGAAGTGCCAGAACCACTCCATGACCGTCAGGATGATCCAACTTGCGCCCATGTCCCTCGACTTCTCCACCCCCAGGTCGTACCCGTTCAGGATTGCGTTTCCGATTTCCAGCGCGGCCTTGTCTTGGTACTCGTAGGTGAGGAAGGGCACCGTGGGGTTGAGTCCCCTGTTCATCAGGCGTGGATCGTGCGTACAGCACATCAGGTTAATGTACAGCAGAATGTCCTCAGCGCACATCTGTTTCAGCGCACGTTGCAGCCCTTTGTCCCGCGCCGCCTTGGTGTACACATCCCGCCGCCACGCGGCGTTCGCCGACAGTCCCTTCGGCACCATGTGGTAGTGCGGCGTGGACAGCGCACGGCTGGCGTTGGCCGGTTTGGGGTGGAGGTCAGGAGGGGGCATTGGCTCCCTGTGGCGGTTCAGGCAGTTCCATCCAGTGCGTTACATCATGTTGCCAAATAGCCCCTGCATGTGTCGGGTTCCACCTCGGACGGTTGTAATCCCCATCTGGTCCAACACCCCACTTGGCCTCGACGCACTTTCCAATCCAAAGCAGGACGCTTGTACCATCCTTCGGCGCGGTTTTGATTGGCTTCCATTCAC
>PXDL01000544.1 GCA_003566395.1 Balneolia bacterium
ATTACATCCGGCCCCAAATTCGTGTCGTGGAGGTTTAGACGCTGGTCAACCACCCCGTCAGTCTGGCGGCTGCCACCCTTGGCAAGGATGGGAGCTTTTAGTTACGGGGTAATTCAGAAATTTAGAATGCCGGAATTCAGAATACAGAATTGAGGGGATAGGGTTTCCACCCCGTCACCCAATCCGGCCTTTTCGAATAAGCGGCGCCCCGAGCTGTGGTGTAAATCCGGCAGCAATTCCCACACGGAGAAATCTCCCATTTTGTTAGAAACACAGATTTCCGCGGATTCATGTGGATTACTCTTGGATCCGGTTACTTTTCACCAATCTTTTTACCCGCACCCCCTCACAAATCTTCTAAAATCGCGGCTATGCGTCGGGCCTGTGTTTCCCGGGAGTAGGGCTCGATGGACTTTCTTTTTTGGGATGAATGGTTCGGTGAGGCGTGTTCCGGTCGGTTTTTTATATACTGTTTTAAGGTGCGAATCATGCCGGTTTCGTCTGTGTAATCCAGCGTGGTTCCGGCTTCGGTTTCGTTGAGGAGACGGGCGGCATCACCCTGAACCGGCCCGATGCAGAGTACAGGCCGGCCCGATGCCAGATATTCAAATACTTTCCCGGATAAAAACCCCTCCGCGTTGGCCGTCCGGTTGATGAGCAGTAATAATAAATCCGCAGCAAAAATATGGCGAAGGGCTTCGGGATGAGGTACATACGGCAGAAACTCGGTCTGACTCACCAGTCCGTTTTTTTCGATGGAAGCGCGAACGCTCATATCTGTACTCCCGACCAGCCGGATACGCAGCTTCCGTCGAAATTCTGCATTATCCTTACAGCACTGTCCGAGTGCTTTCCAGAGCGACTCGGGATTTCGGGAGGGAACCAGACTTCCGGTATGGACAAGCAGAAAGGTCTCCGGGTCACGGGGGGCGGGCCGGATATCCGACACATCCGCAGGATCGAAGCCGTTCGGAATCACCTCCACACGTCGGGCGCCCTTTTCCAGAAGCTCCCGGCGGATATGTTCGCTGACGGTGGTAACCACATCCGCTGAACCAAGGACGCTCCGTTCCAGCTTATGATGACGACGGTCGGCAAGGCGGGTGAGCATCAGATCATCATAAAAATCGATGCCGGTCCAGGGGTCGCGGAAATCCGCCACCCACGGAAGGCCTGTCAGCGCCGCCAGTTTTTTCCCGATCAGGTGCATGGAGTGAGGCGGACCGGTTGTGATGATGGCGTCCACAGGATGGTTTCTAATGCGATTTCGCAAATAACGTACCGACGGGCGTATCCAGAAGCGACGCGCGTCGGGGATAAACAGGTTGCCGCGGATCCAGCGGGACATTTTTTCGAGCCGGCTCTCTGAAGTTTCCGTATCGGTACGGGTGAAGCCCGCACCGACCGGACCTTTGCGGCCGGTGAGTCGTTTATACCAGCGGTACGGCTCGGTGATCGGGCGGCGGAGGACGATCGCATCATCCCTTACATCTGCCAACAGGCTTTCGTCTATGGCGGGTGGTTCGGGGTTTTCGGGTGTGTAAATTACCGGCTGCCAGCCGAATTCCGGAAGGTATTTACTGTATTTCAGCCAGCGCTGAACGCCGGAACCGCCCGAAGGCGGCCAGTAATATGTTATGATGAGTACTTTTTTCAAACATCTGCGGCTTTTTCACCCTGCGCTTCCGTGCGCAGCCGGACCAGCCCCCACCCGATGATGCCGAGAATAAGCAGATTAAACACCCAGGAAAGCGCCGATCCTACGGTATGGGAGGCCGGCGAAAAGGTCAGGCTTACCTCATGCTCACCGGCATCAAGGTGAATTCCCCGAAGCAAGAAGTTCATGGCATGGATGTCGGCTTCCTCTCCGTTAATCTGCGCGGTCCAGCCGGCCGGATAATACATTTCGCTGATGGCAACATAGCCCGGTTCCTGTTTCTGAACCCGGAACCTGATTTCCCGTGCGTTATAAGTAAGCATCTCAAAAGACGCGCCGAAATCGGAGCGGTGATCGCGAATTTGATCTTCCGGTTTCTCAATTACCGAGCGGAAAGCAGGGTCGAAGCCTGTGTCCGAAATAAATTCCAGGGCATCGGCCGGATGCGATACGGAGGTAACTTCTTCAGGGAAAAATACCTTTGGGAGCACATTTCGGTTTTCAAGGACAATGCCTTGCTCACTTTCATGCACGGCTTCATAACCCGGAAACGGATAAGCCTGGCGCGCAGTCATGTATCTCACGTTGAGCATATCCAGAAGCCCGAAATTTATTCGGGCCGGTCCGGCAGAAAAAGCATGGTCGATGGCATTTTGATAACGGCTCATCTTGGCGCCGGTATATCCACCGACCGAGGGATAAAAATAGGCCGGAACCGCGTTGTTGAAGGCATTTTGATCGATCGGAAAGACGCGGTAGGGGTAGGGGGCGTCCCGCATTTCCCGCTGGATGAAGGTGTGGTATGAGGTGCGTCGCTGCTCAAGGAAATCGCGCTGTGCCACGGTAGCATTGATTTTGCTGTTATCGGGGATATAGCGATTCCCGACCGAAACAAGGTCTATAGCCGTTATGAGAAAGATCCCCAAAACAGCGGCTGAGGCCGGAATCTTGGCAGCCAGAAAGAGTCCGGCCAGTATGATTGCGAGGCCGGAAAGCAGTAGAAAACGAAGGGTGTCACGCTGAGCCAGCTCCTGACGATCTTCCTGTATTTCGGCCAAATAGCCGCTCACAAAATCCATCACTCTGGGGTCGTCGGGGCTTACCTGGTTTTGCTGAGCGACCTGCTGGGCAATTTGCTGCCGCTCGCCCGCTTTCTCGTAGCTAAGAGTGGTATTGACCGCAATCAGCATCAGAAGACCCACCGCAATGGTGATACCCGCGGGCTTGTCAAGCAGCCGGACCGAGGTGGGGTTGGGGTCTTTTTCACGCGTGAACAACCAGCTCACGCCCATAGCGGCCAGTACGTTAAAGCTGAAGGAGGTAAGCATCAGCCACTTTTCCGGTGCCCGGAATTTGTCGTAAAGCGGCATATAGTTGAAAAAAAGCTCGTTGAACCATAGCAGGTGCTCACCCAGGGCAAACAACATCGATAGAAGCGCGGCCGATAGAAAAACCCATTTAAGCCCGTTTTTCACATTAAAGAGGGTCAGAAGCACCAGAAAGAAGACCATAGCGCCGAGATAGTGCGGACCGCTTGTCATGGTTTTGGGTCCCCAGTAGAGACCGTCGGCCGAGGTTCCGCCCTGAATGCCGGGCACCATGAGGGTGGTCATTTCCAGCCAGCCATGCGACCAGGCCATGGCGTAATCCAGCTCAAGTCCGCTTCGTTCCTCCACCTGATCGCCACCGCGTGTACTGTGGGGTGAATATTCATAGATACTCCAGTAGGGCTGAATGTTGGCCGATAGGGCAAGAAGCCCGGCTGCCGCAATGAGGCCCGTTTTTTTGAGCCAGGCGGGAAGTTCGTTGTTGCGATGCGCGTTCCAGGTATCGTATATCCACCAGAACGTAAACAAATAGAGAAAAAAGTAGGTGACCTGAGGATGTCCGGCCCGGAATTCAAGCGTGGCCGCAAGGGCGAAAATGCCGAGACCAAGAAGCGTGCGCGATGACCGGGTGAGCATCAGGTAGCCGTAGAACATCCACGGGATGAAAGCCAGCGCATAGACTTTGGCGTTATGGCCCGCCCCGACTATAATAGGCAGATATGTCGTGAAGCCGATCAGGAGCGCACCGGTAAGGGCGGCCAGCGGATGCAGTTTAAGGCGAACCAAAAATAAATAGGCCCCGGACAGCATCACCCATAAAGCGGCGGCCGGAAAAATGGGAGCCAGCCAGGTGAAAATCTGATCGATATGGGGCACCGAGCGCTGATAGGAAACGATATAGGCCGGCATGCCCGAAAACATATTGGACGACCACAGCGGCTCTTCCCCGTATTCTTCCCGGTGTTCGATAACCGACTCGGCACTGGCGCGCCACTGCACAATATCGGGCGAAAAGAATTTCTGATCCCCGATAATGACATCGCTGTACTGAAAAACGGGAAGAATTAGCAGGATGAGCAGGCAGATCAGATGCTGATGCCGTGGACTGAGTTTTTCCCAGGGATTGAAGGGGCGGGTAAACGATCGCTGCTGTTTTTTCCGGCTGCGTTTTGCGGACATAGAAAAAGAAAGGAGTTTATTCGATCACGCGGGGTACGCGGAAGTAATCGGAATCGGCGTCCGGAGCGTTTTTCAGGGCCTCTTCATGGTCGAGAGGCTTCAGGGCTTCGTCTTTTCGAAGGGCTCCGTCGGGTTCAATAACGTGTTCCAAAGGCTCCACCCCGGACGTATCTACCTGATTGAGCAGCTCCATATACTCAAGAATCCGGTTCATATCGCCGGCCAGTTGTTCGGTTTCGTTTTCGGAAAGCCGGAGACGTGCAAGATGAGCTACATAAAGTACTTCGTCTTTACTGATGGACATGAAATACACAGTTTAAGGGTGGATGATGGAACAGAAACGTTTACGGATGCAATTTAGCTCTTATTCGTTCCGTCCGTAAACGTAAACAGAACGTGAAAAAATAACTGAAATACCTGACAATAACTACCACACACACGAGGGTGAAACCTGCTTGTCGTTAACGAGTTTGGGCGTTATTATAGCGAAGACGCTGCAATAATCATGCAGCCGATCACAAATAGAAAACAGCAGCTGATTTCAGTGTTAACGACCGTTATTCATGATCAGGAAAACCGTTTATGTAAAAAATCCTTCCGGTATCCATGCCCGCCCGGCCTCCATTCTGGTGAAGGCCGCAAGCCGGTATTCATCGGAGTTCCATATTCTGTCGCACGGGTACCGCATTAATGCAAAAAGTATTCTGGGGGTGCTTACCCTGGCGGCAGAGCAAGGGGCGGAGCTGGAGCTTGAATTCCATGGGGAAGATGAGCAGGAAGCTATGAAGGAAATCTCGGCTATATTTGAAGACGGTTTCGGGATGATGGATGAAGAAACCGGAGGTGAGTAGTGGAACCGAGTGAACTACGGAAAACGTCAAACCGGGAATGGTCCGGAACAGCCGCAGCCGGGGGGCTGGCCTACGGACGCTGTTTCCTCTTCACTCCTAAAGACCTGGTTCTGTCCGATCGCACCATCAACCCGGATCAGGTTCATGAAGAGCAGCAAAAAGCGGCCTCAGCGTTCAGAGTTGTTGAGCTGGAAACCCGAAAACTGGCACAACTGGCGGGCAGCGATGAGAATAAGGGTGATAATGAAAGCGTGGAGATTCTGGCGTTTCACCGGGAAATACTGCGGGATCCGCTGTTAATTGCTGAAATCAACGAGCGCATCCGTTCCGACTATCTGCCGGCCGACCGTGCCGTGTTTACCGTGCTCAGAAACTACATCCACAAGCTTGAATCAAGGGGCAGCCGGATGTTCCGCGAGCGTATTCCCGATATCGTGGATATCCGCAGCCGCATCATTCGCCGGGTTCAGCAGAAAGAGCTCATCGTCCGCATACCTGACGAAGCTGTTGTGGTGTGCCGTGAGATCAGTCCTTCCGAGATGATTTTATTTTCACGCAAGAATGTGAGCGCTATCGTGGCAGAGAAAGGCGGCCTGACCTCTCATGCTTCCATCATCGCAAAATCGCTGGGCATACCGTTTGTGCTGGATGTGGAAGGCATCACCGAACAGGTCGAAACCGGTGCATTGATGGTGGTGGACGGCTACCGTGGTAAGGTGATTACCGGCCCGGATCAGAGCTTTATTGAAAACGTAAAAAATGAGCTTTCTCGGAGCCGGACTCAGTTGAAGGAGACCGAGGCTCTGCTACGTGAACCGGCGGCCACAAAATGCGGGTACCGGGTTCCGGTCCGGCTGAATATCGGTCTGGAAGCCGAAGTGGACCGGTCTGCACGTTACGGACCGGAAGGCATCGGACTGCTGCGCACAGAAGCTTATTTTCTGGAGGAAGCCGATGAAGAGGGCGATAGGGTTATCGGGCATAATCAGCGTCGGTTTCTGGAGCGCGCGGCCGAACTGGCGGGCAAAAATGTTCTAACCGTCCGTTTGTATGATGTAGGTGGCGACAAGATGGCCTCTCAAGCCGGTGAAGAGCTAAACCCGGCTTTGGGCTGGCGGGGTGTTCGGGTGCTGCTTTCCCGGCCCGGATTGTTGCGTCAGCAGCTCGAACTTATTATCAG
>PXDL01000173.1 GCA_003566395.1 Balneolia bacterium
AATACCTGAATTCAAACACATCCTCCGAAACATAGACGTATCCGGTCTTGAGAGTTTGCCTGAGAAAATCAACGAATGCGGATCAGCAGAAGACGCGCGTAATCTGCTGCAGGAGCTTTGAATTGGAAAATACCGGCAGATTACGCTTCTTCACATTTCACTATAAAAAACGACCGCGCAGGCTTATTTTCAGTGGAATCAGATAAACGGCAGTAGCCTGTATTAATAAAAAAAGCTATGAGCGAACCAACACAGTTCGTCCCTGACTGGGCGAAAGGAATAGTATGGTACCAAATTTTTCCTGAACGATTCAGGAGAGGTCGCACGGATAACGATCCGGTTCTGGAAGATCAAAGGGGATCCTGGCCTCATGATCAGTCGGCCCCTTACCAAACCCATCCCTGGACAAGCGACTGGTACACGCGTCAGCCCTACGAAAAGGAAAACGGGCTTAATCTTTCGGATACGCTTCAGCGTCGCCGGTATGGTGGCGATCTTCAGGGCGTTTTGGACAGGCTGGATTACCTCAGTGAACTTGGTATTCAGGGCGTGTATTTCAATCCGCTTTTTGAAGCGCCTTCAAGCCATAAGTACGATGCGGCGACCTGGCATCACATCGACCCCAATTTCGGCCCCGACCCCGACGGCGATCGTAAGCTGATAGCATCGGAAACTCCGGACGACCCGGAAACCTGGGTCTGGACCTCGGCAGATAAACTTTTCCTCGAACTCGTGAGGAAATTTCACGAGCGGGGTATCTATGTGATTATAGACGGTGTGTTCAACCATATGGGGCTGAACAGCTGGGTGTATGAGGATTTGGTGAAAAATCAGCGGAATTCACGCTTCAGCGACTGGATGAAAGTAGAGCAGTGGGCTGATGAAAACCCCGGTGGCAACACGGTAATCCGGACCTGGGAAGGGTATAAAGAGCTGCCCGAAATTATGCAGGACCGCAGCGGTATCAGGCCCGGGCCGCGGAAGTATATTTTTGATATTACCCGGCGTTGGATGGATCCGGCCGGAGACGGCGACCTGAGCAAAGGAATTGACGGCTGGCGGCTGGACGTTGCGTTTTGTATTAAACATCCGTTTTGGAAAAAATGGCGAAAGCACGTTCGCAGTATCAATAAAGAAGCATTTTTGCTTGCGGAGGTAATCGACACGCCCAAAAAACAGAAATCGTATCTAAAGGGTGATGAGTTCGATGCCGTTATGAACTACAATTTCGCATTTGCGGTATCGGAGTTTTTCATCAAAGACCGGAAACAGGTGAAGCCGACGGAGCTGGATGAAAAGCTGGAAGAGCTGCGCTCGGCCTATCCGTATCAGGTGGCTGAAGTGATGCACAATTTGCTTGGATCACACGATACCGACCGAGCCGCCTCAAGGGTGATGAACGCCCATCTGTTTACCATGCGACGGTGGAGCGATTATTACGAAAAGGCGAAGATGGTAAATCCGGGCTACAAAACCGGAAAGCCGGATGAACATGCACGGCACATTCACAGGCTAATGGTCGTTTTTCAAATGACATACCTGGGGGCTCCGGTCATTTATTATGGTGATGAAGCCGGGATGTGGGGACCGAACGATCCGTGCAACCGAAAGCCGATGCTTTGGCCCGAGTTGGATTATGAAGACGAGCAGGTTTTCCCGAACGAACCAAAGAGAACAACAGAAGAGGTAGGCTTTGACCGGGGCATGTTTGAGCATCACAAATCCCTTATACAGTTGCGCCGATCGAATCCGGAACTTGAACGGGGGTTGTACCGAACTATCGTTGCAGACAACATTAATTCGGTTTTTGGCTTTGAACGTTATCTCGGTGATGAGGCGGTGGCTGTGATTTTCAATACGGGTAAAAAGGTGTATGAGTGCTGTCCGGAAGGTTTTGCAGAGGGAAGGATGCTTTTCGCGATGCGGGCTGAACAAAGCGATAACGGGATTTGCACGATAGAGCCAAACGGAGCCGTCATCATCAAAAAGCAAGCTTGATGCCACGACATATCGTTGTTTGCGGAGCGGGAGCGGCGGGCCTCACTGCCGCCATTTTTGCAGCTGAAGGGGAGAACAGCGTTACGCTGCTGGAGCGAACCGACAAAGCCGGTAAAAAAATCCTGATGTCCGGCGGTACGCGCTGTAACGTGCTTCCGGTTCATGCCCGCTTAGCGGATTACCACACCGGCTCATCCCAAAATATTCTGAAGAAAATTTTTAAGAGCTGGCCGGTTGACCGGTGCAAAGACTGGTTCATACAGGAAGTCGGGTTGAAGCTCGCCTGTGAGACTGAATCCAATAAATGGTTTCCGGAGAGCAATTCGGCCAAAGAGGTGCGCGATCTGCTACTTCAGAAAGCGCTCGGAGCCGGAGTTAAGATCCGGTATAAGTCGGGCGTGCAGGAGCTGCAATCTGCGGGAAAAACGTGGCGCATCACCCTTGAAAACGGTGAGTTGTTGCAGGCCGACGCGGTAATAGCGGCCACCGGCGGACTTTCCATTCCCACAACCGGCACAGACGGCAGCGGACATACATTTTTGAAACGAATCGGGCATACCACCGACCCGGTATATCCGGCTTTGACGCCGCTAACATCTTCCCGGAAATCACACAAGGAGCTGGCGGGATTGAGTACGGATGTGAAGCTGAGGGTTTCATCGGGAAACAAAACTGAATATGAGGCGGAACGGGGCGGGTTTCTGTTCACACATCGGGGGTACAGCGGCCCGGCCGTGCTTGACGTTTCTCATTTTTCCCGTCCGGAGTTTCAGAAATCGAGCGGACTTTCCGGGCTCGGGTATGAGGTGAACTGGACCGGTGAAGATGAAGAAACATGGCGGAGGCGGTTTGAGGGGAAAGCAACCGTAGGCAGTTTGCTGAAAGCACATCTGCCGAACCGCCTTGCGGGTTTAATTGCTGAAGAGTCCGGCATGGAAGGGCGAAAAACAGCCGAATTAAATCGTGGTGAACGCCGGAAACTGATTCGGCTGCTCACCGCTTACCCGCTTGCTAACGAAGGTGACGAAGGGTACAGAAAAGCTGAAGTGACCGGTGGCGGCGTTCCGCTCGATGAAGTTGATCCGGCAACCATGGAGAGTAGAAAACATCCCGGGCTGTATTTGTGCGGTGAAATCATGGACGTGTTCGGACGGATCGGCGGGTTTAATTTTTACTGGGCGTGGGTCAGCGGACGGTTGGCAGGACTCAGGGCCGGAAGAGCCGAAGCCGGATCTTGAAGTTTATCTCCGGAAAATAATTGTCCTGCGCGGGAAAGCAATTATTGGTGTATTATGATGAAAAATACCGTAGCTTCCCGTAACCCATCACCCTAAATTTGCGGGAGATGCCTTTTTTAAAACAACTATTTAAAGGACTTGAGCAGGTCGCTTTTCCTCCGGTTTGCCTGGGGTGCAGCGCGGTTTTTGACAGCCGCGATCGTTTTTTGTGTGAAAGCTGCGCATCGGAGCGATTCGATGATCCGAACCCTGCCAATCAGCCGGCTTGTGAGGCGATGATTCTCCCTGAAGACGTGAATTTTCAGGATGCGTTGTGGAAGTATGATAAGGAGGGCGTTCTTCAGCAGCTGATTCACATGTTGAAATATGAGGGAATGGCGGAAGTCGGTCAGGAGCTGGGAACGTATGGCGCGAGGCGCGTTCATCAGCGGCATATCGGGGGACGAATTCCGGAATCGGAGCCGGTTTTGCTGCTACCCGTACCGCTTCACAAAAAACGAGAGAAAAAGAGAGGGTACAATCAGGCTGAGCTTATTGCCGGGGGAATGGCGTCGGTTCTGGATATGGAAGTAGCTGAAAAAGAAGTCGTAACCCGTACGCGACATACGGTAACCCAAACGCGTCATAATTTTGAACAGCGGATGAAGAACCTCAAAAATGCGTTCAAGGTGAACAGTCCGGAGGTTCTGAAAGGCAAGCATATACTCATTGTAGATGATGTGTTTACCACAGGTTCAACCTGTTTTACGCTTTCGGCTGAAATCAAAAAAGCCGGACCGGCCTCCATCGGCATTTTTACTATAGGGATGGCATAAGCCGTGCTCGTTTATTTTTAAGCAAATTCAGCTTACTTTCGGTCTATGCAAAAACACACAAACAGGTCATCCGGCGAATTTCCCTATCTCGACACCCCGGCGGGAATTGTTACTCCCAAAGGGCATATTTTCCGAACGACGGAAGCGTTGCTGCAAAAGCATGCGGGTGCGTTGTTTGAAATACAGCCGCTGCATAAAATGCTGAAACGGGCCACGCAGTGGATCGAAAGTACGGACGGCATCGGTATTGCGGCTATGCTGGTTTGTTTACTGCTGCTGCCCGCTGTTCCTGCGGTGTTAGCTGCTCTGGCTATTGCAACGGCCTGGCACGTGTATAAGAGCGCGTTTGCCGGACCCGGTCTTCAGCCCGTGGCGGTAGTGTTCGGCTATGATATTTTCCAGCTCGTAATTGCCCTTGGACCGCTTTCTTTTTTCGGGATGGAGGGAGCGTACACCAAACTGATTGCCGGAATCGTTCTGTTCATTGTATTTAAATTCGGATGGGTCAGGAAAATCATCGATAAACTTTTAAACCGCAATGCAGATCCGGCAAAGCCCGGCTCTAACGACCGATTACTTCACATGCTCCTGACCCGCTATTCGCTCAGAGAGGGCATCACCCCGCCGCACCTGCAGAAAATGGAAGCCGATATTTCAGAAGCGGTGCGCAAAAGCCGGGAACAACAGCAAACCTGGACCCGGAAACGAACTTCAAAAAAGCAGAAAAGATGAAATTTACCCGATTACTTATTCTTATTTCGTCTGTGCTGCTGATAGCCGGATGCTCTTCCGACGGCTGGCTGATCGATGATCCCCGCGTTCATAATGTAACATTTTATCTGGAAAGCACTCCGGACGAGCGGTTCGAGCTGGACGAAAAGCGTTTGAACGAAATGCTGATAACGGAACTGAGAGCGTCGGTTTCGGACTCTCTCGCCCAAAATGCGTTTGAGCGCGTTCAGTCGGCTTACGGGGGAACCGGTAAGACCGATTTTCTGCTGGTGGATACGCTTGCCGAAGCCGATCTGGTTTTCCGGATTGAGGAGGTGTCGATACGGGGCGTACGTACGCTGAATGTAGTTCATCCAGGTCCTGTCTTCCGGATTCGGGCGCGTATCACCGGGTGGCGTGGAGAGCGAAAGGTATTCGATAAAACCAATACCATGCATAATAATCTGGCGCTTGTGGCATCGGAGGGCAGCCGCTTTTACATTCCCTCGACCGAAGAGCGCGAAGACCTTGGGCTTCAGCAAAAAACAATCTATCCGGTTCTGCGGTCCGTTTACGGACAAATCTGGCAGGATGTAGCGGACCAAAACCGGAAAATGCGGTAATTGTTTATCAGGCAAATGAGGCGGGAATGCGCCGGTTTCAGTAAGGGTTTAATCCTGAAATGATTCGTATTTTTACCGGTTAATTTTCATCGCCCGGCAGGTGTATGTTCGGGAAATCAGGGTGATGAATTCAGATTATTTATTTTTTTAATGAGTGAACAAGTAAAACAGATGTTCGGCTCCATTGCCGGGCGCTACGATTTTGTGAACACGGTCCTTTCATTCGGTATTCATCACCGGTGGAGGAAAAAAGCCGTAAAGCTAAGCCGGGCGCGGAAAGGCCACGATGTTCTCGACTGCGCAACCGGGACCGGCGATTTCGCCATTGCCTTTAAGAAAGTGGTCGGTCCGGAGGGTCGGGTAACGGGAACCGATTTTTCAGAACCCATGATTGCTCCGGCTCCGGCCAAGGCCCGGAAAAAAAATCTTGATGTTCATTTTGAAGTAGCCGATGCGATGAACCTGCCCTACGAAGACGACCGATTCGATATTTCCAGTATAGCGTTCGGTATCCGGAATGTGGACGACCCGCTTGTCTGCCTTCGTGAACTCGGGCGCGTGGTAAAGCCGGGAGGAAAAGTGGTGGTTCTTGAATTCGGCCAGCCCTACGGGCTGATGAAACTCCCGTTTAAATGGTATTCGAAGTACATCATGCCTACGGTGGGCGGACTGCTCTCCGGCAACAGGGATGCCTACGAGTATTTGCCGGAAACCAGTGCAAAATTTCCGGCGGCTGAAAAGTTTACAGAGCTTATGGAGGCTTCCGGCCGTTTCAGTGCCTGTGAGTACCATTCTCTGCAAAGTGGAGT
>PXDL01000428.1 GCA_003566395.1 Balneolia bacterium
ATTTTAAAGGCATTCTTGTTTCCTTTTATCGACCGTTTAAAATAGCGTCTTGCAGTATTTCTGCTCTTGGCATTTAAAGTATTCAGGTACTCCTTCCATGTCGAGTTTAGTTGAATCACCGGACTGGAGGAAGCGTCCTCTACTTCATAGTTCAACTCATAGCCGGCGTGTTCCATCAAAGGAATCATTTCATTACGGATGAAACTATTTTCAGGAATTTCATCCATAATTAGCTCATCAAAACCTGTCTTAGCCTCTCTGAGATAGTGAAGGATGTTTTTGAAAAATATTTTTTCATAACCGGGAAGAACAATGCAATCCAGATAATCCGAATAGGAAATACTTCCTGTTAACGGCTCTCCTTCCGGCTGACTTACGAATGAACCCAAAAAACGTAAACAGCAATATACCTTACGTCCGAACAGAACTATATCGTCTTCAAAGAATGGCGCTATTCCTGTCAGCTTACTACCTGTATATACTGCCACAATGTGAAGCTTCTTGTTCTTTCCGAAATGCTTCCACCATATATGATTCCACTCAAATGTCTGAAAAATACGCGTGTCGGATTCCCATGCCAGCTCATTCCACTCTTGTTCAAGTGCCTCAAAGTCATCATTCTCTTTGATGATTTTAATTTCTGTGCGCTCATTTTTCGCCCTGTTGGTAGTCTCACCAATTGGTCTTTTTACAGACACCTCCTCTTTAAGACCTGGTGATGAATTAGGCGGTTTTATTTCATTTTGATCAATCAATTTATCTCCCTAATAATGTTTGAAGAGTACATCATCAAAATCAAAGTCTTTTATACCCGGAACTTTCATGGACGTAAGCCGAAAATTTAATTTGAAACTATTTCTATCAAACCGTGCAGGTTTGGAGATTTTAATCCTTACAGCACCCATAAATCCCCTTCAAGCCGCGTCAGGAAAGCATTCCCTGATTGAATGGTATGCTTAAGCTCTACATCATTGCTCTTCATTAAAGTCCACATCCGGGCAGGCATCGAGACGGCTTTGGTGGTAAACGGGGATTGAAGCTGACCGGGCATCAGCCGCCCCGAAAGTTCCACACCTCCCCTGGAATAAGCGTGACGGGCAAGGGAATCATACAACTCTGTTTCTCTTCCCGGTAAGGACACCGCCTGAATAACCTCGCAAACCCCTTTATGCCGGGCATAATAGATAAACCAGCCGATAGGTTGATCATCCGGGTCTGTTATCGCAGCTTTATACAGTGTTCCATAACGGGTTTCACCATCGAGGAGATAAAACAACCTTTCGATATCAGATGCATCATATTGGGGGAAAAAGAGATAGAAAGGCTTCATCAATTCCAGTAAATCGCCCATCAACTCCGTGTCCATGGGCACCAACCTGATGCCGGTTTCGCTCCGGTAAAAATGCGGAATATGCATCCTTCCGGCAATTGAATCCGTGCAGGACGCAAGAAATTGTACGCCCTTGCTCATTCGGTTACGGGATTGTTTCAGGGTATGGCCTGCAGCAAATGACGCCGGCCGCAGCGGAATTTTATAATAGATGCTTTCTCCGGTCACGGATTCTCCGCCGAGGCGTTTCCACAACAGTCTTGTGGATTCGGATGAGCCGTCTGAAAGGGAGATATCCTGCGGGCCGGACAGAAAATGCTGGAGTAATCTGATCGGCATCAATTGTTTTCTGGCTTCTTCAGTTGCCATCAGGTGGTGGCAGTTGGCAACGGTTATCGTTCTGCCCCGGTATCGGAATTGTTTCGATATCACCCCTAAAAACCCATTTACATTCCCATTTCCAGACCGGCTTACAATCGGTGATACATGAGGGAGGAGCTTTCCGTCTTTGAAGTAGAGTTCAGTCGTCCTTTTTTTCAGGGTATTGATGGAATACTCTCTGCTTCGGGGGAAATATTTCCGGGACAGAGCTACCACCGCATCGATATCCTCAATGGCCGCAGGAGAAATGGATTGGTGCTTCGCTTGCTTTGCAAGCTTCGGGGTTTTGTGAATCTCTATCAGATTAGTATCTGAGTGCATTGTATTCGGTGCCATTGTTTTATGATAAGCTGGAGAAAGGCGGAAGCGGCCCTGTGAAAATCGATCTATACCCAGTTGTGAATAGTCATGGGAGTTAAAGGGGAAAGGCGGGAAATCATCTCACTCATTGATTTCACCGACCTGTAGTCCTCAAAATTGAGGTCTTCCGGCTCAATCCTGATGTTAAACTCTTCTTCCAGCGCCACCATAAGTTGCACCAGAGAAAGGGAATCAAGCAGTCCCGACTCTATCAGGTCTTCTTCAAACGCGATCGTTTCAAGGGTTAATGTCTTACAGACAACAGACATAACATCCGTCCTGATGGGGGTTTG
This sequence comes from Balneolia bacterium, assembly GCA_003566395.1. GTDB lineage: Bacteria > Bacteroidota > Rhodothermia > Balneolales > Cyclonatronaceae > Cyclonatronum. Next base: position 2,365 of record PXDL01000428.1, read on the forward strand.
CGAGTTCATAAATGGGTAATATTTGTTGATAGGTTCCATCCTGTTATCAGCTTTTCTGAAAATGATCGGACAACCTTTTCCGGTCGATTTTTCCGTTGCCGTTTCTCGGAAGCCTGTCAAATTCTTTCCAGACCTGCGGCATCATGTAGGCAGGGATTTTATCTTTCAATTTTTGTTTTAGTAATGGAGCCAGTGCCCCGTTTTTGATGGCCGTACCCACATAAGCGCACCCGATGCCCGTACCGTCGAATCCTTTAATCTGAACCGGGACAACTGCGTATTCCCGAAGCAAATCGTTATGGTCGAGGGCTGTTTCAATCTCCCCAAGTTCTATGCGGTACCCCCTGCTCTTGATCTGATAGTCCGACCTTCCGTGAAAATAGACCAGCCCGTCACTGCCGAGGGATGCGAGGTCACCTGTTTTATAAATCCTTTCCCGCTTGCCCTCTTCGTTGGTGTACCACAAAAATGCCGCCTTGGTTTTGGCGATATCTTTCCAGTAACCGGGGCTTAATCCGCTGCCTTCAATGTAAAGATCACCTACTTCTCCGATGTTTTTCCGGCTCATTTCTTCGTCCAGAATGATCAGTTTTTCATGTGAACACGCTTTACCTATCGGGATCTCCACAAGCTCGTCGGGGGTCGTATTTAACGTAAAATAACTGCTTGCTATGGTTGTTTCGGTCGGGCCATACAGGTTTGTGAATTCAACGTCCGGCAAGTTTCTCATCCAGTATTTCAAGCCCTGCAGCGGAAACACTTCTCCACACCAAATCAGCCGTTTCAGATTGGGATATCCACCCTCGGGAATAGCCTGAAACGTTGCAAGATAACTGAGGGCGGATGGTACGGAAAACCACTGATTCAGTTTATTCTCCAAAATAAAGGCAGACAACTTTTTCGGATCCGTGCCGATACCCGCCGGAACCAGATGGAGATGGGAACCCGATGCGAATGCGCCGTATATATCGAAAGTAGAAAGATCGAAATGAAAGGGTGAATGACAGGAAGTATGCTCACCCGATTTCATATTGAAATAAGGAACCGCCCAGTCTATGAAAGATTCCACGTTCTTGTGGGTGATGGTAACGCCTTTAGGCCGGCCCGTGGAACCGGAAGTAAACAGGATATGCGCAGCGCTTGAAGCATTTCGGGTAACCTGATGAGGCTCATCTTTCTGTGTTTTTATATCTGAATATGTAAACAGCGGAGGAAAGTCGCCTTCATGTTTCAAAGGCTCTTTTGCCCACCTTACCCAGGGCATCAAACCTGTTTCACGGTCAGCATGTATAAGATCCTGAAAGCGATATGATGGTTCATGATCTACGAAAAGCATAGAAGGGGTTGAAGATTTAATGATTTTGATCACCCTTTCAACCGGGCTTTGGGTATCAAGCGGTACATACACCCCTCCTGCCTTTGTAATCCCGAGCATCGCTACAATGGTTCTCGGAGTCTTCTCAAGAAAAAGCCCCACCCGGTCACCGGGTTTCAGGTCTTGTTTTAGCAACATCCCGGCGAGCTTATTGCTTTCGGATTCAAGTTCGCGATAGCTGATTCTCTCATCAAGAAGTGAAACGGCAATTTGATTCCCGTTTATCTGAGCCTGTTTTCTGGACCAATCGTAAATCATTATACCTTCTCCATATAGTTTAAAGCCTCGTCAAATACCTGAAGCGTACTTTGTAAATCTATGTCTGAAACCGGAATATCGAGGATGCAGGTGGTGCAGCCGATTTGCAGGTAACCGGAGAGTTCGCGAGCTACGTCTTCATAATTACCTACCAAATACGGACAGAAAGTATGATAATGTTTGAAGGGGCCGAGCCAGTAAACCGATTCATCACTCTCATCATATCCGGTTTGGCCGGAAAGGGTTCTATGCCACTCCGAATCGGAGGTTTTGGCAGCCATCTGATGAGCAAGCTCACCGGAACGTATCATAGGAAAACGGGTTCGGGCAATGCTCCATGCTTTTTCCCGTGTTTGACGTGCCAGAATACCAACTCTGATTCCTTTCACTCCGTTACCGTTGGTCCTTCCCGTATTTATGTAATCCGCCGTGGGTTCGGGATATTCTATGAGTTTCGCACCGAGCCGGGCCGCTGTTTTCCGCGCCACTTCAGACGACCCTGATAAATAATATTCAGGCTGCAAATGCTCCGGAAGAGCCGGTTGTAATTTCAGATTCTTGATTTCGTAGAATTCGCCCTTGTAGGTAACGCCTTTATCGGATGTAAGAAGTAAACGGATGATTTCAGCATATTCGGCCAGCCTTTCGTAACGCTTGTCATGAGGGGGCAGATCTCCCATTGCGCTCAAATCGTTTACAAAACCTCCGGCCACCAGGTTTAACGCAATCTTGCGATCATAGATTAATCCGATAGAAGCTATTTTTTTTGCTACGGTATAAGGATGCATATACATCGGCTGAAGAGCAATCATCGGCAGAAGATTTGATGTTTCGGCCAAAACAATACCGGCAATCATCCAGGGCTCTACCAAGCGGTTGTCGCTGTAAATGAGAATTCCTTTATAGCCAAACTTCTCCGAATTCCTCGATATTCTTTTCAGCTCGTCGAGAAACTGATATCGGTCGAATTCGACTGATTGCGGCGTGGTTGTAAATAGGTCAATATTCATAGTTAGGTTTTCTAAGCTGTGGAAATGCTTTGCAGAAACGCTCTTTTGCCGGTCTTCGGCCTTGTCATAAAAAGATCAAAACGAATTAAAAGGTTGATGTCGGTTCGTAACTCTCAAACATGTCCGTTCCTTGGATAGAGGTTCACCATACTCGTGCTAAGATCATTCATTTCCATCTTTTAGGAGTTGGCCGTCACTTACGCAAAGAGTTTGATACAAATGATGTGCCAAAGGCAATAACGAGTACAGTTCATGCATAAAACCGGCTTTGGAATGACAAGAACCCCGATTTGAAATAAGAAGTCATTTTGAACCGGAATGGAACATCCCCAACATTATTACACGAAAATGCCGTTGTGGGAAAAATATTCACACTTTCATCAGCCCACATTCTTTCAAGGTGATTGGTTCAGTTTTTTTAAAAACACACTTCTTCCTGCTGTAGATGAACGTGGAGTGTTGCCCTGACCTAAACTGATGCCGGTATGGACAACGGCTTCGCTTATTTCAAAAATTTTTTCTTTGTACAATCATTCAAAATTCAAAACCCACCATTCACCATTGGGAGCGGAGCGACCAGTCGCCATTTATCCGCAAGCCCGGATATAGGGGGTGCGATTTGAAAACACTTTCCCCGGATAGTGTGATTAACTATATCAGCAAAGAACCCGAATACCGCCGGCTTTAGCACCTTGCCTGTCAATTATTTTCATACCTTACCAACATGAAAGCCACCCATCAGCTGAACGTATTGTTGGTTGCCGAGGAGGCAGCCGGTGTGCAGGCACTTCGGCTACTATCCGATAGCGGCCATATCATCAAAGGAGTTTTAACCACCGTTAACTCCCGGGATGCCGCCGGCCGGGTAATTCTCTCCGACGAGGAAGCCGTCACACATGAGAAGCCCCCGAATTCTTCTATCGCCGATCTTGCGGGCAGTTTTGGGGTTCCTGTTCTTGAGGCAAGCCGGGTTAAGAACCCCGACTTCGCTGATTGGATACTTGCCCATCACATAGATGTACTATTGAACGTCCACTCCCTTTACCGGATTTGCCCCGAAGTTATTGAAGCCGTTAGGATTGGAAGTTTTAATCTACATCCAGGCCCGCTTCCGGACTATTCCGGATTAAATGTAGCCTGCTGGGCAGTGTATAATGAAGAGCCGGCTCATG
>PXDL01000111.1 GCA_003566395.1 Balneolia bacterium
CCGCGTTTGCCTTCCAAAGATTCCATTAGGGATGATTCTTCGCCGCAGATATAAGCACCGGCACCGGCATGCACATACATGTCTAAATCAAATCCCGAACCGAGGATATTCTTGCCGAGATATCCTTTTTTATAGGCATCGTCGATAGCCCGCTGCATCATGTCTATCCAATCCTTGTACTCTCCGCGGATGTACACATATACAGCGGTTATATCCATCGCAAAACCGGCAATGATAGAACCTTCGATAAAAAGGTGAGGGTTGTACTCAAAAATCTGCCGGTCCTTGAATGTTCCCGGCTCCGATTCATCGCCGTTAGCGGCTATGTACCGCGGTTTGCCGTCAGGTTTAGGCATAAAGGACCACTTCAGACCGGCGTTAAATCCGGCTCCGCCTCGTCCGCGAATGTTGGCGGCTTTAACCTCCTCAACTACCTTTTCAGGGGTGTAGTCTTTGAGAACCCTTGCAAGTTGTTTATAGCCGTCGTTTTTCTCGTAAACCTCAATTTTATGAAGATTCGGAATTTTCGGAATCAGCAGAGGCTCGTAATTTCTCCAGTCAACAGCCATGATTAGCCCTTGGTTTTAGATTCATCTTCATGATGTTGCGGAAACGGAATCTGGTCGAACTCCGGCATGTTGCCCGCTTTAAGGTCATCAATAATTTTATCAACTTTGTCGGTTGTGAGATTATTACAGTACACCCCGTTGGTGATTTGCATCATGGGAGCGTAGCCACAGGCTCCAAGGCATTCTACAGACTGAATACTGAACATGCCATCCTCGGTGGTTTCTCCGGCTTTAATACCAAGGCGGTCTTCGAGGTGATGAAGGATATCGTAGCCGCCGCAAATCTGGCATGTTAGCGTGGTGCAGACATCAAAAACAAATTTCCCTTTACGTTCGCCGTAGTACTGTGTGTAAAACGTAACCACACCGTAAACGTGAGAGGCGGGAAGATCGAGAGTGCGCGCCACAAGCTGCTGCACTTCCGGCTCGACGTGGCCGAATTTAGTCTGTGCAAGCCAAAGGACAGGCATCACAGGAGGTTTTTTATCAGGATACTTGGCTTTGATCTTTTCGATCTCGGCCAGTTCTTCTTTAGTAAATTCGTAGGTTTCGCTCATATCTATTTATCTGATTCTCCCATTACGGGGTCAACACCACCAATAAGCACCACCGTGTCGGCGATCATTTGGCCGTCGAGTATTTTCTCAAGCCCCTGCAAATTGGTGAAAGAGGGTGCGTTTATTTTCATTCGCCAGGGATGTCCTGTTCCGTCGCTTTGAATATAAAAACCGAGTTCACCTTTTGGTGCTTCGATGGCGTGGTAACATTCTACGCCTTCAGGCGGGCAAACTCCGGTGTCGGTCATCATAAAATCGTGAATCATACCTTCCATGGAGTAATAAACCTCGTCTTTGGAAGGATACGTTTTCTTGGCGTCGTCGGTACGAATCGGGCCTTTGGGAAGCTTATCGAGGCACTGATTGATAATCCTGATGCTCTCGGACATTTCTTCCATCCGTATAAAGTAGCGGGCCAGATTATCACCTTCGAGGCGGGTAGGCACATCGAACTCCACATCATCATAACGCAGATACGGGCTGAATTTCCGCATATCGTAGGGTATGCCAACAGCACGAAGGTTCGGGCCTGTTAGTCCGTACGCGACGGCATCTTTGTGCGAAATTTGGCCGACATTAAGGTTACGGTCGTAGAAAATCCGGTTTTTGTTCAGCAGTTTGCGCCAGTCGCGTATTTCGTTAGGAAACGACTTGGTAAACTCACGAATCATGTCAATACATGTGGGCGAGAGGTCGTTGTGAACGCCGCCTATCCGGGAATGAGAAATCGTGAAGCGATGGCCACCGAAATTGTCGAATATATCGTAAAGACGCTCGCGCTCGCGGAATGTCCAGATGAAGAACGAGATTGCGCCGGTGTCCATCACCATAGCGCCGAGGTAAAGCAGGTGAGAGGAGATACGGGCCAGCTCGCAACCGATCATGCGGATGTATTTGGCTCTTTCCGGAATTTCGATCTCGGCAATTTTTTCAACAGCCGTGCATAGCGCAACATTATTGCTGTACGGGGAAAGGTAGTCCATGCGGTCGGTATAGGGCATGAACTCCTGATAGGTTTTATTTTCGGCTATTTTTTCCACTCCTCTGTGGAGATAGCCGATATCGAGACGATTTCGGAGAATGCGTTCACCGTCGAGCTCAAGAAGCAACCGAAGTACACCGTGGGTGGCCGGGTGCTGCGGCCCCATGTTAAGGACCATGCGCGTACCGAGCGGATCTTCCTCGACGTCAACGGTGGTATGTTTGTCCTCCAGACTTTTATAAAGCGCGTTTTGATGCTTTTTGAAAAAAGTCGGATTGGTTTTATCTATAAAGGAATTCTTTATTTCCATACAAAGCCAGTGTCGTTAATCTGCGTCGGGAGTAGTGGTCGGGAGCGGAAGGGAGCCCGGAATTCCCAAAAGGGGAAATTCTTTGCGCAGGGGATGATATTTGAAGTCTTCGGGCAGAAATATACGGCGAAGGTCGGGGTGGCCTTCAAACTTAATCCCGAACATATCCCAGCATTCGCGCTCGTTCCAGTTCGCTCCGGGCCAAATATCTGTAACGGTGGGCACAACCGGATTTTCTTCCGGGCACCACGTCTTTAAAAAGATACGAAGCCCCGTGCGAAGGCTGATGATGTTGTATATGACCTCAAACCGCTCATCGGAGGTAAATCGGTCGGCACCGAGTATATCAACCAGATAATCGAAATCGTGCGTTTTGTACAACCAGCTACACACATCGTGAATTTTACCAAGTGCCACGCGTACCTGAATATCTCCGGCATGAGAAGTTGTCTCAAGTACGTCGTCATTAAACGTGTTTTTTAGGTCTTCAATGACCGCGTTCAGTTTTTCCTCTTTACTCATATTAATTGGGTATCAATCCCGGAATTATCTGTCGTAAACGGTGGAATGCTCGGTTTTAACTTTATCCTGAATTTGCATGAGTGCATTCAGGAGGGCATCGGGGCGAGGCGGACATCCGGAAACGTAAACATCTACAGGGAGAAAGTTATCGCACCCCTGAACCACGCCGTAGCAACGGTGCATGCCTCCTGTGGAAGCGCAGGCGCCCATAGCGATACACCATTTCGGGTCGGGCATTTGATCCCAAATTCTGCGAATCGCGTGCGACATTTTATATGTACACCAACCGGCCACTATCATCACATCACTTTGCCGTGGCGAAAAACGCATAACCTCGGAGCCGAAACGGGAAGCATCATATTTAGGTCCTGCAAAAGCCATCATTTCAATAGCACAGCAGGCGAGCCCCATCGGCATGGGCCACATTGCATTAGCGCGTGCCCAGTTGGTTAGAGAATCTAATTGTGTAGTAAGAAAGCCCTGGTCGTTCAGTGATTTTTCTAAGCTCATAAAGCCGTATTAAATACTAATTATTGAAGTGTGGATTGTTTGGTGATTTCGAAATTCTTGGACTCTTTCTTCAGCGTGTATATAAGACCGAGCGTAAGTATGCAGATAAATATCATCACGGCGAAGAACGTTCCGAAACCAAGCTCCTGATAACGAACGGCCCAGGGATAGACAAAAATAATTTCAAGGTCGAATACAATGAACTCCATTGCCACCATATAAAAACTTACAGAATACCGCTCTTTGGCGTCGCCGATAGGGTCCATTCCGCTTTCATATGGCTTTAATTTTGGTGCAGAAGGGCGGTGCGGACCAAGAACACGCGATATAATCATAAGAGCTGTTGCCAGCACGGCGGCAATGCCAAGCAACACAAAAATGGGCAAATATGCTTCGAGCATCATCTAATAAAGGAATTATACAGGTTCGGGAGTGAACTATTCATCTTTAAAATTTACATTCAAAAGCGGCAAATATCAATTTAATTATAGAAGGGCCGGGCTATCTAAACCTAATCCAAATTGAAAGCGATAAAAACCGTACTTAGCAAGGCTGAATGGTTGGAAGGGGAATAGCTGTTTAAGCTCTGTGCATTATTTGTTAAATTTAAAAAATAAACCAGCATTCAAGATTCCGGTATTCAATACCGGGCTTTTGATTTTTATAAAGAAAGGACGATGCGGCCGAACGTGCAATAGATTAGTGATTTCGGCTGTTATCACACTTTAAGGCATATTGAAACATGTTGGCAACCAATTAATTGAACCGGATTATTCGTGGATAAAATACAGATGGATATTCTCGGACTTTCAACAAGTCCGAGCAGCGGCGGCGCATATGCCCTTATTCTGAACGAAAACGAGGGAAACAGAAGACTGCCCATAATCATCGGTACCTTTGAAGCCCAGGCTATCGCGCTGGAACTCGAGCATATAAAGCCTCCGCGGCCAATGACACACGATCTCATGCGAAACATTATTCAGAGTTTTGAGTCATTCGTAAAGTACATTTTCATCAACAATCTCAAAGACGGCACCTTTTATGCGCAGGTAGTGTATGAACACAATGGCTCTGAAGTGGAACAGGATGCGCGGCCAAGTGACGCCATCGCCCTTGCTATACGGTTCAAAGCACCGATTTACACGTCTCCGCACGTTCTGAACGAAGCCGGAATCGTTTCTGAAGAAGATCAGGGCGATGTTTCTTCCAAAGCTTCATCTGAAGGAGCTATGGCCGGAGCCAATATTCCCGGCACCGCTCCATCTACAGCAAGTTCAGGCAGCACATCCGGTGATCGGCTTAAACAGCTTGAAAAAAAGCTTGAGCATGCCATTAAAAATGAGGATTACGAGAAAGCTGCTCAGATCAGAGATGAAATAGCCCGAATTAAAGAGTGATTGTGCGCTTCGATCCGGTTTCATACGAAGAGCTGGGGTTCTCCAAACTATTCCGGGAGTATGTTGCCGGGAATACTGAAGCACCGATTCACGGCTTTTTCGGCGGCAACCCTTTTGATGCGAACTCTTTTATTAAGGCCGCCGCATCGCGCACTGAAAACCTGAACCGTCAAGAGTGTTCCGATGCACTTTTGGCGTTTAACGCCCGTTTCAATCCGCCGGGCAAGGTTATCCAAAATATACTGGACCTCAAAAAGCCGGGCACATGGACCATTACGGCCGGTCAGCAGCCCGGCCTTTTCGGCGGACCTGTTTATTGTTTGCTGAAGGCGGTAAGCGTGATAGCTACGGCCCGGTATCTTACTAAAGAAACCGACCTCAACGTAGTGCCGGTTTTCTGGATGGCTGATGAGGATCACGATTTTGAAGAAATCCGGTCGGCAAACATTCCGGATCTGAAACACGGAAACGGCTCGCTTAGGTCGCTTTCGTTGCCCGGCCGCACTAAAGCACAATTTGCCACAGGTGATCTGCTTCTGGATGATACCGTTAACGATCTTGTTGATCATGCCCTCCGACTCGCGGGTAACGGAAACGGCCCGGCCCGCGAGCTGAAACGTCTGCTTAAGCACTGGAGCCCCGGCCGACCCTGGGTTGAGGCTTTCGGAAGCATGATGCAGGACGTTTTCGGGGAGTACGGTCTTATCCTGGCGGGAAGCCGTCACCCCGACGTAAAACAGGCGGCCGCACCCTTACTGGACCGTATTCTTCGCAGTCCGGACGACATCAACTCTTTATTGAAATCCCAGACTGATCTGCTCGGCAAGACATATCCGGCACAGGTTCAGCTCACCGACAGCCAGCTTTTCTGGCATCATGAGCGTGACGGCAGGATAAAAATGCCGTGGTCGGGCGGCAGGTGGGTGCTTCCCCTTGACACGCCTATGGAGCTAAAACCTGATTCTGCCGCATCGTATATCAGTCAACACGATTTATATGATTGCCTTTCTCCGAATGTGTTCATCAGGCCGTTGCTTCAACAGTATTTGTTGCCTAATCTGGCTTACTTCGGCGGGGCGGCTGAAATTGCCTATCACGCACAAATGAAGCCGCTGTTTACGCTTTTCGGACTTCAAATGCCTCTGATGCTCCCCCGGTTGAGCGCTACATTTTGTGAACCGCATATACGGGAAGCGATGACTAACTTTGAGTTTTCATTCACAGATTACAAAAACAGTGATGCGCATCTGCACCGCACCTGGGCTGAGTCGGAGAACGGGTACGATCTCGATACCCTTTTTGAAAACTGGAAAGGCGAAA
>PXDL01000387.1 GCA_003566395.1 Balneolia bacterium
AGTTTTACTATTGATTCGTCAAGTGGAAGTTCCGGAGTAACTTTATTTCACAGGTATTCATCACTGAATTACCCCCAAAGATGGTAAACGTATTTAATCACCCGGTATAATTTCAGCACGGGCGGGGATTTTTTCCTGAGCTTTAAGCACTTTTTCTGTAAACACTTTCAGCCCGAGTTCCGGCCGGTAGCCATGAATCTCTTTCACATCCAGGGCGAGCAGGAATTTGATGATGTCATTGCTGATAACCTGACCGGGCACCAAAACCGGAAATCCCGGAGGATAGGGGATCACAAATGTTGTAGATACCAGCTCCCGGCCGCCTTTTATTATATCCAGACAATCATCAAGAGGAATATATTCACAGTTTTCCGACCTGTAAGCCAGAAAGTACGCCTGACGAATATCGCCGCCTCGTACCCCCGGAACGGCCTGAAATGAAGCGTGAAACCTGCTGAAATCCGGCAGGGGCGGCACATCTTCCATGAGCGATTTTATGCGTTTCTGAAGAATTTCCCCTTCTTTTTTGTTCAGTGCCGGTTGCTCTTCATCCAGTTTTTCGGCAATCTGCAGAAGAGTGTTTAACAGGTAGGCAACGCTTCCGCGCGTAGTGCCGATACTGGTCATAAACAGAATAGAGTTCCGGGAAGTTTTATTGATCTGAATGTTATACTGGTCCATCAGATACTCATTCTTGAAGGTGTCTCCGTCAATTCCTGAGAGTCCGACCGTAAGCGTAATTTTGGTAGGATCCAGCACAAATTCGTCGTGTTCCCACGCACTTTCCATACGGTTCCAGCCCTTGTCGTCGGTGTAATATTCATCCAACCCCGACTTCCGGTACTGATCGGGAATAAAATCCCGGACGGTCAGTACGCGGAAATATTTATGCAGCAGCGGATGATCGTGTATTTTGGCACGTATGGACATCGCAAGTTCTATACTTTTCTCCACCATCTCGTACCCCTCGAACTGTACCTGCCGCCGACCTGCATCCATCGAGGCCAAAATCTGGTAGTTGGGAGAAGTTGAGATATGGGTCATATAGGCTTCCTGAAAACTATCGCACACCAAGCGCCTGTATTCTTCATCCCAGATATGGATCATGGAACCCTGACGAAAGCTTGAGAGCGTTTTATGCGTGCTTTGCGTGGAATACACCCGAATCTTGACCTTTTCGGGATCGGGCATCAAAGGCAGCTCGCCTTCAGCCAAAGAAGAGACATGCTTTTTATATTTTTTCCGATAATCGTCCGACCGGTATTTATTGTACAGTTTCTTCGCAACAAACATTCCGGTGCGCTGCTTATAGGTGTAGGTAAATCCGGCAAAAGCGAACCAGGCTTCATCCCACAAAAAGATAATGTCGGGCTTAATGGCAAGAATTTCTTCCATCACCCTTTCCACATTATACACTAGCCCGTCGAACGTACAGTTGGTCAGAAGCAGCATTTTTACTTTATGCAGTCTGCCGGCCTTTTTCAGCTCAAGCAGCATATCTTTTATCTCCTTCAGCGGAACCGCGCCGTACATGCTGTATTTTTCGATCGGATAGGAATCGAGATATACCGGCAGCGCTCCGGCGAGTACAAGGCCGTAATGATGCGATTTATGGCAGTCACGATCAATGAGCACCAGGTCTCCGGGTTCAACCAGCGCCTGTTGTACAATTTTATTTGATGTTGATGTGCCGTTGGTTACAAAGAAGGTGTATTTTGATCCGTAAGCATCGGATGCCATCTTTTGGGCTTGCTTCAGTGAACCGGTAGGCTGTAGCAGCGAATCGAGTCCGCCGGAGGTTGAGGAAGTTTCGGCAAGACAGAGATTGCGCCCATAAAACTGGCCGAAATCACGTATCCACCGTGATTTAAAAACCGAGTTTCCACGGGAAATGGGCATGGCGTGGAAAACTCCGACAGGTTGCCGGCTGTACGCTTTCAACGCGGTGAAAAAAGGTGTTTTATACCGCTCACGAATCCCCCGAAGTATGGCAAGGTGCAACTCCTGTATATCGTCTTTTCGATAAAAGATTCTTCGGAAATTTTTTACGGTGGAATCCTTGAGCTGAAGCAGAGCGGTATCCGTCACATAATAGATATCCAGCTCGGGACGGAACTGCTTAATAATTTTACCCAGCAACGGCCCCAGCTTCTCTTCAGAATCACCCGAAAAATCGAGATCGTGAATATATCCCAGAAATGGTTTAAGCAGCGATTCAATATTTTCGGAATCATACGGGGGAGCGTAGCGTATAACAACAGCCTGAATGTTGTAGTTTAGAAGCAGGGCAATGAGCGCATCCTGGAAAGATCGTTGTACGACAACATCGTAGGTTAGATGTTCATCCTCATCCCGAAGCTCAGCTATTTTTGACCGCATCGCATCTTCTTCCTTCCGCGACAGATTATCCACAAAAAGAACTTCAAAATGATTTCTGTTTCCACCGGAGTTCTTCTTTTCAGAATTTTCGCTCTCGGAGTTATCATTATCGGCATCATTTTTAATAAGCCCGGGGTTGCTTCTGTACGATTCGCTCACAAACTGGCGCACAAGCTCATTTACCCATGTAGATGCCGTATAAAACTCCTTCCGTTTAACAATATCCTGAAGCTTTCTAACCTTGTTTCTTCCCGGAAAAGAGTAATACTGCTCTATAATAATAAGGTCGTCAAGAAGTTCTGAAATACTCTTCTTGCTCTTTGATTTAACGCGTTTGTTCTCTTCTTTTTGATGAAAATGGAGTTGAGTCCGAAGCTGATTCCACAAATCAATACGCAGTTGGGAAACATTAAAATGGCGGGTACTCCTGATTTTGCCGGCTTTCATAAGCATCAGATTTGTTAAAAAGATGAGTGCGTTAACAACCGCAATGACTATGTTTGGGTTATAATCTTATAAGACAATGCTTTACAATAACACAGGCCGGCCATGCTAAGTTCAGTTACGATAGAAGTATGGTAAACGACTGCGTTTCCAACTGAACAAAGGATAGAATTCCCATAGGAAAAAAAGAACGTTTTTCATGCAAACCCGAACTTCAGTTTCAGGTTTTGCTCATCCTAATCTAAGCTCCGCTTATATTCTGTTCCCGGTTCATCAGACTCAAGATTTTTTTCCTGCATTTTCAATTTCGCCAGTTCATCAACCCGTTTCGGTTTAATGAGCGGGCCGAGCGAATCGAGGTAAGAGCGGTCAGCACCATTCTGATATATTTTGAAATCCCCGATATGATCACGAAAGCTCTTTAAAGGCTGACCCAGTCTTAAAATCCCCAGTTCACGGCTTCGTCTCACCCTTGTCATATTAATTTCAATGGGGATAAACTCCTCAGTGGAATCAGCCTGATAAAGGATGCGGCCATCCGGACCGCAAATTATAGATCGTCCGCTGCCCCCCGATTCCAGTCCGTTAATGTCAAAGAAATAGCACTGATTTGTAGCTGCCGACGCCCTGGCAATAGAAAGCTCAATCTCCCGGTCTATCGTACCTGTAAGCGTTGGGTGAAGGATCACTTCTGCGCCCATCACGCTAAGGGTGCGTATCGTTTCCGGAAACCACATGTCGTAACAGATAGAAACGCCGAATTTCCCCACATTAGGAACTTCAAACACGCAAAATTCACTGCCCGGAGTAACGCCTACCTCATAGGGATAAAAAGGAAACATTTTACTGTAGCGGGTTACCACCTCTCCCTCCGGATTGTAAACCGTAGCCGTGTTATATACAGCATCGCCTCTTTTCTCAAAGATGGAACCCGGCAGAAGCCAGATACCGTGCTTTTTGGCCATGTGCTTCATTTCCAGCTCGAAAGGGCCGTCAATTTCCTGAGCGGTATGAATGAGTGGGCCGTATGCACAAAGTTCGCTAAACACCACCATCTCAACCCATGGATAGAGATTCAGAAGAATATCAAGCTTTACCTTCATCATCTCTACGTTCGACTGAGTGGCGAAGACCTTCATCTGAACACCTGCAATGGCAAATGGCTTCATGATTTTACCCCGCAGGCTTTCAGGGTTTCTTCTTCCAGGATACCGAGGCCCTGATCGAGCAGCTCTTTCTCAATAACAAGGGGTGAAAGAATGCGAAGGACATTTTTATGGGTACCTGCGCTTAATAAAACGAGTCCGCGATCTGCACAGGCTTTTAAGATTTGGTCGGTCAGCTCGCTATCGGGCTGCATGGGGTCTCCGTTTTTGACAAACTCGACGGCAAGAAAAGCTCCGACTCCTCTTACATCACCAATCTGCGGGCATTTTTCCTTTAGTTTTTCAAGCCTGTTCCGGGTGTATTTGCCCACCTCGACGCCTTTTTTGTTGAGATCGACTTTCTCCATGAAGGCGATGGTAGCAAGTGCGGCGGCGCAGCAAACCGGATTCCCGATATAGGTTCCGCCGATGGTACCGGGCGCAGCAGCATCCATCACCTCGGCTTTTCCCAAAATAGCGGCAACAGGCATACCCGAAGCCATTGATTTTGCATAGGTGGAAATATCGGGCGTGATGCCGTAGTTCTGCCAGCTTGCCCAGTTTCCGGTCCGGCCGAACCCGCTTTGTACTTCATCAAAAATAAGCAGGATGCCGTGGTCGTCGCAAAATTGCCGCAACCCTTTCAGATATTTTTCAGGTGCCGGGTTGATGCCGCCCTCTCCCTGTACGGGCTCCATAATGACGGCAGCCACGTTCTTAGGGTCCACCAGATTCCGCATGCTTTCGTTGAGGCGTTTTAATTCCCATTCCACAAATTGATCCATATCCCCTTTTCGGTTATACCGATAGTAGTTTGGGAAAGGAAGGCGATATACCTCCGGTGCAAACGGGCCGCAATTTAATTTGTAATCAATTTTACTGGTGAGGGACATAGCCATCATGGTCCGGCCGTGAAAGGCATCGGTAAAACACACAACAGCCTGCCTTTTGGTAGCCTGACGCGCAATTTTAACGGCATTCTCCACCGCCTCTGCGCCCGTGCTCACCAGCATGGCTTTGGTTTTTTTCCCGTGCGGAAGAATTTCAGTCAGCTTTTCACAAAGCTCGATATAGGGTTCATAGGTAACCACATTAAAACTGGTGTGAAGATACTTTGCGGCCTGCTCCTGTATTGCTTTCACCACAGAATCAGGGCAGTGACCGGCGTTTACCACTCCGATACCACCTGCAAAATCGATCCACTTTTTTCCGTCTGAATCTATAATGGTAGCTCCCCTGGCAGACTTAACGGTTGCCGTGTTAAACACGCCGACACCGTTTGCTACAACAGCTTTTCTACGATCAAGAAGCTTCTCAGATTTGCTTTTAAATAATTTCATTCTATATATCTGTAAATAAATAACTTATTCTATGCTCATATCTATATTACACATTTCTTGCCTCATTTGGTAAATGATAATGTACACTAAAAATGAACATTACGTGCATTCAGAACAGCAAATAGTGAAGCGGTTGACGCAAGGGTACGAAGTCGCGCTAAGGTAAGTGGTTGTTTTTATATTGAAGTGGTTTCAGTTTCATAGCATTTATTTTGGGAATTGGAATAAACCGAATAGCCTTACATGGGATATTAAGATTCGAGTTAATCTATGTCGGAGGGCTAAAGATCGTATGAAATGTAGGAGGAATTCCGGAGTTGCATGCCCTTTATCTTTTCGCGCTATTGGAAGAAAGTTGCGCCCATGGGTATAATCATGCCTGATCCATCAAAAAACGTGATGGATCAAGCGAAATATCATCGGGTAGCTTTAGCCTGACATACAATCCTGACGATTTCCGGGAGAATAGTTAACCCGCTACTTTATCAAATTCATCAACCGCGATTCAGTATAATCTGATGTGCTCAGGCGGTAGATGTACACACCGCTTGAAAGAGACCGGCCGTCGAACCGGACGGTATGGTGACCCACATTCATCGTTTCATTTACAAGCGTGTGAATAAGCTGACCCGTTATGTTGTAAACCTCTAAACGAACGTTGGTGGAATTAGGAATTGAAAACTCAATCAGAGTGGTCGGATTAAACGGGTTGGGATAGTTTTGGTTGAGGGTGAATTGGGTTGGGATTTCATCTCTGTTAACAGAGGTCTCGGTCTCTGTGGTAAAACTCCAGGTTTCACTCCAGTCGCTTTCATCGGCGGAGCTTAATGCCCTTACACGCCACTGATACTCGGTA
>PXDL01000357.1 GCA_003566395.1 Balneolia bacterium
GATGCCAGCTTTCTACATCTATCACGTGCTGCCGTTCCCACAATTCACCGCATCCGCTGAAAAGCGAGCCTGTAAATACACCTGCGGCCGAAAGCGATGCAAGCCGCATAAAATCCCGTCTCGAAAATCCTAACCGCTCCTCAGAGGGTAAATCAGGCGAATCCTTTTCAGTCCGACTACCATTTTTTGGACTACTCATATACTTATCCATTGATTTTTCAAATACACAAGCCGAATATCTTTCCTCGATTATTATAATGAATGAGAAAGAGTTATACACATAAAATTTTAGTTGCTCAGACAAATTAGATTTGACCGCATTTCGCATGTGCCATACATTACCCTGAAAAAAGACTATGTCGGAAACCCAGGAACCTTTTATTTCGGTTGATGAAGCACTCGGTATTATCGACTCCATTTCCCTGCCTTCGCGCCCCGCTATCCGCATGAAACCGGCCGATGCCGTTGGGATGGTGCTCGCTGCCGATCTCCCCTCCCTGCGTGATGTTCCTTCACGAGATAATTCCGCAATGGATGGATTTCTGGTTCATAAGACAGACCTGGACAACGGAATACGTGAATTTGAAATCAAAAGTGAAATAAGGCCGGAAAACCATCACCCTGCACCTCCGGACAAGGGCAGTTGTGTCCGGATTATGACCGGGGGCCACGTCCCCGCTGAAGGACTTTTCGTGATTCCTGTGGAGCTAACCCGAATGGTAAGAGATCACAGAATGAGCGTTACGAGTGTGCCCGAAAAAAATGCCGTTCGCAAACAGGGTGAAGGCTACCGAAAAGGCAAGACTGTTCTTTCAGCTTCTACTGTAATTCGTCCCTATGAAGCCGGGCTCGCCATCGAGGCCGGACATGCCGGGATTGATGTGTTTAAACCCATTGAAATTGCTATTCAGGTAACCGGCAATGAAATACGTGAAGATTTCGATACCAACGGACCCGTGCTCGAAAATCTGTGTCGTCTCTGGCCCGGCGTACGCGTTACCCGCCTGCCGGTTTTAAGAGACGACCCTGAAGAAATCCAAAACAGGCTGCAGGAGCTGGCTGACAGGTTTGATATGGTTCTCACCACAGGCGGTATTTCGGCCGGTGAACATGACTATATCCCGGGGGCCATGAAGAAATCAGGTGCCCGAACACTAATCCGGAAAGAAAAACAAAAACCGGGCAAGCCGTTCACGCTGACCCGGCTTGGCGACACCATGTTTTTTCACCTTCCGGGCAATCCGGTATCCGGGGTATTTTGTGCCGAAATATATGCGCGCCGGCATGTTATGAATACCCTGAAACTTGACGTGCCTGAACTCTTTGCGCGAACTGAAACGGAGCTTTCGAATCACCGGGGCGGGAAAACCTTATTCGTTACGGCACGGGTTTTCGTCGGAAAAGAAGGAGTACTTTACGCTTCAACGGAAGGGAAAATGCGCTCTCACCTGATGCAGCTCTACACCGGCCGTCAGGCCTATGTGCGCATCGATCCCGAAACGGATATCAGGGCCGGTGAGCTTGTATCGATTGTTCCTTTTACTACCGGTTTGTTTTAACGAAGTGAGGCGAATATTCTAATGCAGAGCCCCCGGCAAACAGAACCCGATTCAGCCGGCAACAGCCGCACACTTTATCTGCTTTGCGGCGGAAACTCCACGCGCATGGGCACGGATAAAGTGATGCTGAAGCTCAACGACCTGACTTTGCTTGAATATCAAATCCGTAAGGTCCGGCCGTATTTCGGGGAAATCGTGTTGCTCTCGGCCGGCAGAATGTATGATTCCCGGTTTCGCTCCTTGCCCGATGCCCTTCCCGATGCCGGTCCGCTCGGGGGGCTGCTGTCTGCCTGCTCCGATGCCGGTGCCGGGCGTTCCGGATCTTATTTCGCCGTAATTGCCGTAGATATTCCTCTTTTATCGCCCTCCACACTTCGGTTTCTTGCCTCCGCTCAGCCCGATTCCGCCACGGACGCCGTCACCCTGAAAAGCGCACAAAACCAGCAGCCGCTGGCCGGACTGTATCATCCGCGAATAGAGCCGAAACTGAGGCGTTTTCTCAGCGAAGGCGAACGAAAAGTGCGGTTATTTCTGAATCAGTTGACCTGTGATTACCATCAGGTTACAGCCGGGGAGCTGAAGAATATCAATTCGATGGAAGACTTTAACGACATCCCCTGTTAAGCAACCCAATCCAAAAAAAGGGTGATGACTCACAATTAAGCCATCACCCTTTATAAATAGGTTGCGGTATTACGAATGATCAGGCATCGAGCAGTTCATTCACTTTGTCGAGCATATCTTCGAGGTGCATGCGTGTTTGCGGATTGGCCGCGCTGCCCACACGTCGCTCAATTTGTCCGCGCACCAGCCTGAGATTGCCGCGCATCAGCGAACGGGTCTCGCCTGAAATGGCGTCGCTTTCGAGGCGGCTTTCAATCACGTCCACCCAGCTGCGCTGCAGATTCCGGCGGTACAGATCGATATCCGGGTTTCCGCTATCCAGCTCGCTCCATACGCCCTGCCGGACATCACGGAGCATGTAGGCAACCGGATAAACCTCCATTTCATCACCGTGGGTAAGCTCAATTTCAGCCATCCGTTTGATTCGTGCGTCGCTGAGCAGCTGGTTGAGTACCATACGCTGGCTCTGCATAATGCGATCCGCAGCACCGGCCGGTTCTATGATGCGCAGCACATCGGGGCGTAGCAGATACTCCGGCGTGGAAAAGGCTTCATCAACAAGAAATGCGATGGCTTCCTCCTGGCGGTAACGCTCTACAGGCGTATGAACAGCGCCTTCCTGACCATACACTTTCTGGTGGCTGATGACACCGCCGACCCAGGTTATGACATGGCCGAGATAGCGGTTTCGCTGCTGGACAACATTGTTATAAAGTTCCTGAAGCGTACTGTAATCTTCGCCTTCCTGACTCGCAGCATCAACAATAAAATCCATGATGCGCTCAAGGTTGGCGATACCGTAGGTACTGCTTTTGACGTGATCGTTGCCCAGGGCTTCACGCTGTTGGGTCGGGTCGATGTTCGAAAGGTGTCCGAAACGCAACATCGGTTCATCCAGCTGACGGGCGGCGATTTCGTTCAAAAACGGACGCTCTTCTTCAGGTGTGGATGCCTCCGGAAACGGTTTATATCCCCATTCCACGGAGAACTTGTCGTAGATACTAACGATGGGGAACATATAGGCATCGTCGCCGGGCTGAGCCACATAATTCATGCGGGCATAATCCATAATGGAGGGCGTGGTCCCGTACTGTTCGGTAAACGTCCGGCTGCGCAGGCTGTCGGTGGGCACCATGCCGCTGGATTTCATATTGTGCGGAAGCCCGAGGGTATGGCCTACTTCATGCGCCACCACATAACGGACCAGCTCGCCCATCAAGTCGTCATCCATAGGAAGATCGCGGGCGCGCGCATCAACGGCAGCTCCCTGAACGAAATACCAGTTTCGAAGCAGATTCATCACGTTGTGGTACATACCGATGGAGGACGTGATGATTTCTCCGCTGCGTGGATCATGCACGTGAGGGCCGTAGGCATTCATAATCTGTGAGGGATACCAGCGGACGGTCGGGAAGCGAATATCCTCCGGACTCCAGTCAGGGTCTTCCTCGGGAGTCGGTGCCATCTTCGCAACAATTGCATTGGAAAATCCGGCCTCTTCGAAAGCAATTTGCCAGTCTTCAATTCCTTTTTCTACGTACGGGATGAGCCATTCAGGCGTGGCGTAATCCACGTAAAACGTAATCGGCTTAACGGGGTCCGACAGTTCGGCGTCGGGATCCTGCTTTTCAAGTCTCCATCGGGTAATCATCCTGCGGCGGTCGGCCCGGTGTTCGCGGCTGCTGAAATCAACCGTGCTCACCGAAAAATATCCCACGCGTTCATCGTGGAAACGCGGCATCATGGGTTTTTCAGGAAGGCGCATCATAGAATGATTCATGCGTACCGAAATAGTATTCAGATTACGGCGGCCGGGTACATTCTCTGCTTCGAAGGTGAGGACGCTCTGCACTTCCACATTTTCCGGAAATGCGCGGGCACGATCTACAAAACTGCGGGCCGGATCGAGGCGTCGGGCCTGATAGCGCCGGCGCGGATTCATTTCGGCCACGTCGGTTGCGTACAGGCGGGTTACTTCAACCACTACCGCCGTGGAGTCGTTGTTATGATTCTTGATTTCGAATGAGGCGATAATGGGAGCGAAAGAGGACGACTGCACGCCGCGAAAGATGTTATCGGTAGAATCAGCGGTGATGTCGTACATCATGGAGCGGAAAAGCACATTGTTGTGCCGTTTTTCCCACCGGACCACCTGATTATTAAATCGCTGACCGCCATAGCCGGTACCGACCTGAGTATCGGTCATACGGCTAACCAGAAGCATATCCCGGTCGAGCTCGGTCATAGGAATTTCAAAAAACAGCTTGTCGTCCTGGCGAATCACAGTAAACAGGCCTTCTTCTACAGAGTCGGCTTCATCAATCAGCTTGTCGTAATCGGTTTTATCATTAGCGGCCGGGGCGGTTTCCATATTTGCCGCTTCGAGGGCTACAGCCTCGGTGGTGGTACAACTGCTCCAGAATATCAATCCGGAAATCAGCATACAGTAAACTATGTATCGCATAAGGTCATGTTTTAGTTAGAGAGATTAGATACGCAGGTATTCTGAACAAACGCAGCGCAATCGCTAAATAAATGGCACATTTTCGAGGAATCCAACCACCCGCCCCCTCATTTGCGCATTGTTTTACAAGATGCGGCAGATTTAACGTCCCCGGGGGGCTGTTCCCGATTTAGGTTGACAGTTTTTTTGTTATTACTAATTGTTAGCTGGACCTGCCGACATTTTACAGCTTAGAAAACTCAGTCTTTATAAAAGCCCCGTAAATAATTAAAATATTTGAAGGTCTTAAAAATCCCCCTTCGAAGGGGGATTCAGGGGGATGGCAACGGAGCCGGATTCCGGTCTGTTCCTGATTTAGGTTGACAGTTTTAGTAATTATTCCCGGTTATCCCTGATAAAGTTTAGGACTTTGAGAGATGGTTTATGCTCTTTAAAACAGGCATTTATGCATCAATCATAAATCCGCTCGATTTCGTCTTTGTATTTGTCGTGGACGACGCGGCGTTTGGTTTTGAGTGTGGGAGTTAGTTCGCCGCTGTCGATGCTGAAGAGGTCGTCGAGCAGGGCAAACTTTTTGATCTGTTCCCAGGCGGGAAGCGTTTCGTTCATCTTGTCCACTTCCTGCTGGATAAGTGCTTCTGCTTTCTCGTTGAAATCCTCCTTCTTGTCTGCACCTTTGCCCAGCTTTTTAAGCACGGCGTCCATATTAGGCACGATAAGCGCGGAGCAGAATTTGCGGCTTGCCCCGAGTACCACTACCTGTTCTATCAGCGCGCTGTTGAGCAGAGTGTTTTCCACGTGCTGAGGCGACACATATTTCCCTGTGGACAGCTTGAAGATGTCTTTCTTGCGGTCGGTAATAAATAGGAAGCCGTCTTCATCTATCCGGCCGACATCCCCTGTTTTAAACCAGCCGTCGTCGGTGAGCACCTCTTTGGTTTGCTCGGGTTTGTTGTAGTAGCCTTTCATGATGTTCGGCCCTTTGGCCCATATTTCGCCGTCTTCGGCAATTTTCACTTCAACGCTTTTAATGGTTTTTCCGGAAGAGCCTTCTTTTATCTCACCCGGCCGGGTTGCGGTGAGCACAGGCGAGGTTTCGGTAAGCCCGTAGCCCTGATGACACTCAAACCCGATGGCGTTAAAGAAATTCATGATTGTAGGAGACAACGCCGCTCCGCCACTTATCATGGCTGTAAGATTTCCGCCAAACCCGGCCTTTACTTTACTGAACACCAGCTTTCGGGCCAGCCACAACTTGAAGGCCCCTAAACCTGTGGGCGGGGTGTTAATGCGATAACCCTCGGCTACGTTAAGGGCCCATCGGCCTATTTTCAGTTTCAGCCCGCTTTCATTATTAATTTTGGCATAAATTCCGGTGTGAATCTTCTCGAGCAGCCTCGGTACCGTCCCGAAAAACACAGGCTTAACTTCGGCCATGTCTTCCTTAATTTCATTGATATCTTCGATATAAAAAATCGGGTATCCGATATGCATGTACAGATAGTTAA
>PXDL01000454.1 GCA_003566395.1 Balneolia bacterium
CCCGCCGCTGCCAGGTATAAAAGCGCCGGGCAGCCCAGCCCCCCGGCGCCTGCAACCAGCACCGATGCCTGTTTCAGCAGTTTCTGGCCGTTTTCACCAAATTCATCCAGGGCAATCTGACGCGCATATTTCCTGCGTTCGGCTTCCGAAATTATTTCGTTATGTTTGCTCATATAATTCAAAGAAATCTAACCGAAGGAACTGATTTGCCTTCAGAAGGTTTTGATAATCCGGGGATTTTGCTCGTATTCAACGCCGGATCAAAAGAACGGTTTTGCGAAGCCTTCCTTCAATCATTCAAATATAGAAAGCTAACTCTGCCATGCAATCCATTCCTATTGGAATTATCACCCTTTCCGACCGCGCCAGCCGGGGCGAATATGAAGACCGGTCCGGTCCGGAAATCAAGACCTATTTTGAAGAACGCCTCGCCAATCCCATAGAATGGACCTACAAAATAATTCCTGATGAGAGGGACCTGCTGCGGCAACAGCTGATTAAATTGAGTGATAAGCGTATTCCGTTAATTTGCACCACCGGCGGCACAGGTCCCGCGCTACGTGATATTACACCTGAAGTAACCATGGAGGTATGTGACAAATTGCTGCCGGGTTTTGGAGAAGAGATGCGTCGCGTTTCGCTCAAAGCTGTTCCAACGGCCATTTTATCGGCTCAGACGGCCGGGATTCGGAAACAGTCCCTGATTATCAACCTGCCGGGCAAACCCAAGGCTATAGCCGAATGCCTTGACGGCGTGTACGCTGCCATCCCCTACTGCATCGACCTGATTGAAGGCCCTTATATGGAGTTTACCGAGAAAGGAAGCCACGCCTTCAGGCCCAAAAACAAGTAAGCGGATACAGGCCTTCAGCTTACCAGCATTTTAAGCAGTTTGCGTTTAGCAATCGGGAAGAGCGTCGATTCAAACGAAAATTCCAGGGGCGTATGAAATGAATACGTGGCCGGATTGGGCAAATCCCGGTACTCTTTGATTAAATCGAGCTTAATGGAACCCGGGCTTTGATGAACCGACAATCCGCCGCTTAAATTTTTAATAAGCGTGGTTTTCAGCGAGCGGTACCGCTCATCGGCATTCATAAAAATCGACATTTCGTAACGAAAAAGTTGTAAGGCACCCGTTTCGGTGTTGGGTAGAAAGAAATAGCCCTCGTCGATATAGGTCGGCTGAATGCCAACTGAATCCACGTTCAGATTTTCATCCACAAACTCATAGATATTAATTCCTTCCTCTATTGCCTCGGTGATAAGCGGCTGTGCCCAGGTAATAAATTCCCTCACCGCATTTAGGTCGAGCTGCTCGGGAAGAACCGACTCAAACTCAATTTTTTTCCTTTCAAGATCAATTTGCTTGATTTTCTTCGGACCGTTTTTTTCCAAAGATGCAAACCCGTCAAGAATCCGCTGAAGATTACTCTGTAGCTGAATTAGTTCGGCAAGATGAGGATACAAGCGGTTATGCTGGAATTCCTGCCTGACTTGTTTCAGGTTTCCAAGTACATAATACTGGCGTTTTTCGAAGTCATCGGCAACCTGTGTAAACACATCGAGATTAAGCTTGCGGCTCATAGGCAATATCGATTTGGAGGACAGAACTGGATGATAGGCAGCACCGCACTTTCCTCAGGAAGAAACAGTCTTCGGCCGGGTTGGTAGCGACGCTTTCTAAATAAAACGTATAAAAACCCTAAAATCAATATAGCTGAAAAGGGCTTTTTTATTTTTCCGATGTGTTTTAACCCAACTTGGTTTCAGTCCTGATGAGCCTAACCTTTCTGCACATCACAAAAATATCACGACTCGCCATTGACGCATAGCTTGTCCAGATGATCAAAAAAAGCGGGATAGGACACCTTTACGCACTCAGCTTCCAGAATTTCAGAAGGGGCGTCCGCCATCAGCGCCATAACCGAAGCGGCCATTGCAATACGGTGGTCGTGCCAGGTATCATACACGGTAGATTTTGGCCTGAATTCGTTGTTTCCTGTAATTTCAAACCCGTCTTCAAACTCTTTTACTTCAGCTCCCGCACTCCGAAGCAGTGAAACCGTGGCACGTATTCTGTCGGTCTCTTTTGCACGAAGCTCCCCGGCATTGCGGATTTCGGATACGCCCCCGGCGAAACACATCGCAACAGCCAGCACGGGAATTTCATCAATGGCGTTCGGGATTTCCTCCGGGCGCAGTGATGTGGCTTTCAATCGGGCCTGTCGTACCGTAATGTCGGCCGTAGGCTCAGATTCGCTCTGCATATTTTCAAGGGTGATGGAGGCCCCCATACGTTTTAGAATGCCCGTTACCGCAGAACGTGTCGGGTTCAGACCGGTATTATTCAGTGTGATGACAGCATTTCCGACCAGAGAACCCGCTACCAGCCAGAACGCGGCTCCGGATATATCGCCCGGCACACGAAACCTGGCCGGCTTCACATCCACCGAGCGGCTGCTTGAAATAACGATTCGCCCGTCGGCTTTTCTCTCGACCGGAAGCCCGAGCATCCGTTCGGTGTGATCCCGGCTCGGCATGGTTTCAGTTACCGTGGTTTCCCCACCGGCAAACAGCCCGGCAAGCAATACACACGATTTCACCTGAGCACTTGCAACAGGCAGCGTGTAATCGATGGCCTTCAACCCATCATGCGCTTTGAACCGGATGGGTGCGCGACCCTCGCCGGAACTTTCACAAGATGCCCCCATCATACGAAGCGGGTCCAGTACACGGTTCATTGGACGGGCACTCAGAGATGCATCTCCCGTAAGAGATACTTCAAGACCGGCCCCGGCAACAATTCCGCTCAGCAGCCTCATGGTCGTACCGGAATTTCCACAATCAAGCTGTTTCTGCGTAACCTTCAGCCCGTTTCTGCCCTTACTGAAAATTTTGATATGATCGGGATGTCGTTCAATTCTGCATCCCAGGCCCTCAAGGCAGGCAATCGTACTCTGTGGATCGGCGGAATCCGGATAGTTGTAAATTACAGATTCTCCTTCGGCCAGAGCGGCAAACATGGCGGCTCTGTGCGCAATTGATTTGTCGGCAGGCAAATCGGTTATTACACCTTTTAATCCCTTTGCGGGATCTACTTTCTGAATCATATTCCGGCCTACCGTAGTTTGGCCTGAGCGCGCCTTGCGTACTCGGAATCGGGATATTCATCCCTGATGATCCGCGCTGTCTGCTCGGCTTCGGTTCTGTTACCCAAAGCGATGTTAGAATCGATGGATGCCAGCATGGCCTCGGCAACCCATTCAGTATAGGCGCCGAAGAAAATCCTCACGTTCCCGAACTCCTGTACGGCATCGATATGACTGTTTCTGCGCTGCAGGGTGAGTCCGAGCCTGAATTGCGCTTCTGCCCCGGCTTCCCCGCTGCTCGCATCCGAAACCTGCTTGAAAAGTGCCTGGGCGTCGTTAAAGTTGCCGCGCTGAAAGGCGACCCGGCCGAGCCCGAGATTCACTCGATTGGCGTCTCCCCCGATGGAGCGGGCGGCCTCGAAGTTGCGCTGCGCAGATTCAAGATCGTTTAGCCCGAGTGCCGCATTTCCGATTCCCAGCCGTGCTTCAAACCGGAACCTGCTGGATTCAGCCAATTCCCTGAAATAATCCATGGCCCGGTTGTACTCACCGCTCCGGAGATGCATCATCCCAAGTTCCAGAAGCGCTGCGTCGGCCCGCTCGGTGCCGCTGAAATCTTCGGAAAGCCTTCGATACGCCTCAACGGCTTCATCACGCTGACCCGCTGCGTTATACGCCTCAGCCAGCGTAAACCACGCCTGAGGAAGCATCTGTTCGTTATTAGTAATGCGTATATACTGACGGAAAGCCTGAATCGCGCCTTCATAATCCGCCGATTCGTACATCATACGTGCCTGGCGGAACCGAAGCTGATCCGCGGTTCCGGCCTGTGGATTTTCAGCAATAAAGCTCTCAAGCCGGTCGGTGCTGGTGTCATCTATCCCGGCCGCGTCCTGTGCAAACTGAATGCCGTTTACCGCTTCAATAATCAAATTACTTCGTGGGTAGGTATCCAGGACTTTTTGGTAAGCGGCTATCGCCAGGTCATACTCTTCAGCATTATAATGGGCGTTGCCGATATTAAACTGAGCGCGGGCAGCCCATTCGGAGCGCGGAAAGCGCGCTATGGTTTGTTCAAATTCCTGAATAGCCTGGCTGTAATTGCCCGACAACAAATAGATGTACCCTATACTGTACTGGGCCTGCTCGCGAAAAGTACTTTGCGGATACTCCTCAATCAGCCTCCTAAACGTACGAACTGACTCGAATGTGCGGTCGTCGCGGTAGTAGCTGTTGGCGATCTGGTACATTGCATAATCGGCGCTGCGCTCGAAATTCCGGGCGGCTTCGTAATAGTTGATAGCTTCAGTGTAGTTACGAAGAGCAAAATTAGCATCGGCTATTCTAAGGCGCGCATCAATATCGTACGGGAATGCGTATTCTTCCGGCGCTTCAAACGTGCTCAAAAACTCCCGAAGAGGCGGTATGGCCTGGTCGTAGTTGCCCAGCATGAAGTGGCTCCATCCCAGAGAATACCGTGCCGCCGCTGCAAACTCACCACGGGGAAACTGCCGCAGATACCGCTGAAAACGGTCACGTGCAGGCCCGAACTCACGCATATTGTAATAACTGTCGGCGCTCCAGAACAGGGCCTCCCCCCCGATTTCCGAATCCGGACTTTGGGCGAAAACGCTCTCAAAAATCGGTTGGGCCTCCTCATACGCCCTGTTGCGATACATCACCCATCCACGCTGAAACCGGGCTTGTAACTGCACGTCAGGGGTTGTATGTCCCGAGGCCTCCGCCCGTTGAAACGACTCGATGGCGCGGGTGTATTCGGCATTTGCGAAGTAGGCTTCACCGAGCAGGGTAAAGACTTCGCCCGGATGCTCCAGCGGCTCAAGATTTCTGACCACGTACAACAGGCGCTCAATTGCGGAAACATGATCTCCGATTTCAAACAAAATTACGGCCCATTCATAATAGGCCTTCTCTACCCATTTCCCGCTGCTGAAGGTTCTTGAAAATGCCTCAAATGTTTCCAGAGCCAGATCGTAGCGTCCGCTCAGTTTCTGATTTACGGCCACGTAATACTTGGCCCTCCTGGAAAGATCGTCCCGGGAAGTAACGGCCCGTTCAAATGACTGCGCCGCCCAGTGGTACACACCCTGCTTGTGGAATACCCAGCCCAGCCCGTAATGCGCCAGGCGCTCCTCTTCCGTCCCCTCGTTCAGCCTGATATAGCGTCGGTACCAGGTTGCAGCTTCATCAAGCTGATTGAGATAATTGTAACTTTCTGCGATAATGAGGGAAGCTTTTGATTCCTGTTCACGGTTCAGGCGGGAAAGCGCCGAGCGAAGCGATTCGATGGCTTCTTCGTACCGTCCCTGCCGATAATAGGCTTCGCCCAGCGCCGTGCCTACGCGATTGCTGACTTCAGCCACAGGATAGGTCGAGCGAAGTTTCTCAAACATTTCGGAGGCTTCATCATACTGTTCCTGCATCAGGTAGAGGCGCCCGCGGCTGTATAAAGCCATTGGGGCGAAACGGGACATTTCATACTCTTCAGTAATTCTCCCGAAAAAGTGGTGCGCCCGGTCGTAATTGCGCATGCTTACGTAGGTGTCGGCATTCCAGTACAGCACCTGAGGGGCAAAACCGGCATCGAGCGGCAGAGAAAGAGCACGCTCATAAAATGTTGTGGCACGGGAAAGATCGCCTTCGTAACTGAACCGATGAGCAAGATCTACATACAGGGAACCGGCTTCATCACTTTCGGGAAACAGGGCGATAAATTGATCGAAGTACAGTTCGGTACGTTCCGGTTCGGCAGCAGCTCTTGAAAGGGTGATGTAATACGTGGCTTTCCGCCGGTATCTCAGCGACGGCTCGTCTTTCAGGTAAGTTTCGAGTTTTCGCACCGCTTCATCAAACTGGCCGTTTTCATAAAGAGTGATACCTTCAAAAAGTCTGTCCGCGTCCGGGGTCTGACTGTGCTGGGTGAAAGCTGGCGTTGCCGAATATAAGCCGGGAAGGAGTGCGAATACCATCAAGACGGACAACCGTCGCAATATAATGTGCATCTTGGGGATACTAAGTTATGATACTGTCAGCGTGGA
>PXDL01000174.1 GCA_003566395.1 Balneolia bacterium
AACGCACTGCTTACACCCGACGAAGGCGAAGTGCTGCTTGACGGCGTAAATATTTTCGACCTACCCTATGTGGATCTTCGCATACAGCGCCAGAGGTTCGGCTTTTTGTTTCAGGGCGCCGCTCTTTTCGATTCCATCAGCGCGTTTGAAAATGTGGCCTTCCCGCTTCGCTACTTTACCAAACAGAAAGAATCTGAAATACGGGAACGCGCCCTAAGCTGTCTGGAGATGGTGAACCTGGCTGATATAGGCGATAAAAGCACAGCTGAGCTGTCGGGAGGCATGCGTAAGCGTGTTGGCCTGGCCCGCGCAATTGTACTCGAACCCGATTATCTTATGTACGACGAACCAACCTCCGGGCTCGATCCTGAAACTGCCGAAGAAATCAACGAACTTATCGTCCATATGTCTGAAAATCTGAATATTACTTCTATCGTTGTAACGCACGATATGCACAGCGTACTTGAAATAGCTGATTCGGCCGCGTTCCTGGATGAACAAAAACTAAGCTGGTTCGGCACTATCGAAGAAATGACCAAAGCCGACCACGACCGGCTCAACAGCTTTATAAGAGCCAGTGAGTACAAAATAAACTAATCCGATTTCAACGGGAAGGGTTTAGTGCTGCTTGAAAGCCTGCCCTCCCCCTAATTACTGAAGCACGTTCCTGAACATGAAAAATGAATTTAAAGTAGCCATCACCATCTTCATAGCCATTGTGGTAGCCGTACTCGGTTACCGTTTTATGGCAGAAATGCCTCTACTCGGTAAAACCTATGAGGTGTACGCTGTTTTCGATCGGGTTGACGGTGTAGGAACCGGTACGGCCGTGCTCGTTCAGGGCGTCAAGGTTGGGTCGGTTAGCAGGGTCCGGTTTACTGATGACGACAGCCTGCGCGTGGATATCTCCTTTAATATGGACCGGAAACTGCCCGAGGGATCCATAGCCTATATCCGCACATCACAGATAATCGATAAGGCGCTTGAAATTGAACGGGGCGATTCAGACCGGCTCATCGAAAGCGGTGGACGCATACAGGGTATTTATGATGAAGGCTTGTTCGGCACAATCCGTGATGTAGGCGAACGAACCGGCCGGAATATTGAAGACTCGACCAATAAACTGAGCAGCGTGCTGCAGGAAATTGACGAAATGCTCAAAGAAAGCGGCCGGCAGGATATTCAGGAAAGCCTCGGGGGTCTCAACCGCTCCGTACATACGGTGGAACAGCTTCTCGAAGCAAGGCAGCAGGAACTGGAAGAATCCATTTATCACCTTCGCAATACGCTTCGTTCTCTCGACGGAATTACTTCCGGGCAAGAGGAGCAGATTGAGACCATCATCGCAAATCTGGAGTCAACAACCGGCAAGCTCGACACCACCGCCGGCGAGATGGACGAATTTTCACGTGAGCTGAATGTGCTGATTAAAAAAATTAATGAAGGCGACGGAAGCCTGGGCAAGCTGGTAAACGACCCTTCGCTCTACAATAACCTCGACAGCCTTTCATATAACCTCAACAGGCTCATCAAGAATGTGAACGACAACCCCCGCGACTTCCTCAAACACATGCGGCTGGTTGACATTTTCTGATCCCGACTTTATCGATCGCTCTTCGCTGTCCGGAATTTCAGTTTGGGAAGCTCCTCTTTGATATGGCCTGAAAAGACTGTATTTTTCTAAGCTATCGGAACTTTAGCAAAATGCTAAAATATCCCAATATTTTCATTCGTTCAAAGGGGTGGGTTCGGCACGGCAGCAAACGCTTAACGCAGTCTGTACCAGCCTGCTTTCCCCTTCAGTTATATTAACTTAAACTTGCTTATTCTTTCGTAATGGGTTTCATGGAAAAGATGAGGGGTGCCACAGGACCAGTACTTTGGGTATTGGTTTTTGCTTTTGGCATTCTGTTTATGCTTCAGGATACCGACGTATTCTCAGTCCTGCAGGCCGGTCCCCGCAACCTCGGTGAAGTTGACGGGCGTCCCATCACTCAAAATGATTATAATCAGCGTATTAACGCTTACACCGAACAATATTCACAGCAAACCGGAAATCCGCCTTCTATTGAAGAACGTGCCCGTTTTGAAGAACAGGTATGGGAACAACTGATTGTTGAAAATGCCCTCCGCAACGAAATGGAGCGCCTGGGTATCACCGTAACTGAACGTGAGATTGTAGATGCCATTCTCGGCGACGATCCCGATCCCCTCATCCGCCAGTTTTTCGGGCGCCCCGACGGCAGCATCGACCGGGCCACCCTTCGCGCCCTCATCGAACAGCCCGAAACAGCTTCCGAATGGATTCTTATTGAAGATCAGATTCGTGAGAACCGGATGCAGCAGAAAATAAATCAGTTTATGCAGTCTGCTGTAAAAGTCACCAACCGCGAGATCGAACAGGATTATATCCGGACCAATACCACGGCCGCTGTAGAATTCGTACGCTTCCCGTATTCCGATATTTCCGAAAGTGAAGTTGAGGTTTCCGACTCCGAGCTCCGTACCTATCACCGTGAAAACTCAAAGCAGTTTGAGCGGGAGAAAACGTGGAACTTCAGGTTTGTGAGTTTCAGCAAAGATCCTACTGCAGCCGACACAGCCGCCTCTAAAGAAGAACTTCGGTTAATACGGGATGACTTCGCTGCCACTCAGGATGATTCCATGTTCGTACAGCTCAATTTTTCCACCACTCAATACGAAGGCGAATATCAGAGCCGCGATGATGTGCGCGAACCTTACACCATCGTATTCGACATGGAAGTGGGTGAAGTAAGCCAACCACTTGTTGATGAAAATCAGGTAGCCATCGTAAAGAAAACAGGTGAGCGCGACGGAGACGTACGATTCGCCGTAGTTTCCCGCATGATTGCTGCCGACCGCACCATCACCGTTCAGCAGAACCTGGCCGAAGATTTCCGGGAGTTTGCCCGTATGGAAGGCTTTGACCGCGAGGCTGAACGCGAAGGACTTACCATTCAGGAAGCCACCGCTACCCGCGGCACACCGTTTATTCCAGGAATCGGCGAAAGCCGTGTCACCCTGCGTGAATTGGAAAAACTGAGCCGGAACAGCATTTCTCAGGTTATTGAGCTTGACAATCAGTTCATCGTTATTAGAGTGGAAAGCGTAACCGACAAAGGGGTTCGCCCGCTTGAAGATGTACGCCAACAGGTTGAAAATGCCGTACGTGCCGAAAAACGCCGCGAGCTCATGCTTCAACGGGTACGCGACCAATATGCAGCGCTCGGTTCTATTGAAGAAATTTCCGAAGCCTCCGACCGCGCCGTTCAGTCGGCTTCCAGTGTGAGAATGAACAGCACCAATATTTCCGGTGCCGGCCGTGAGCCCGGACTGGTAGGCGCAATTTTCGGATCCGAAACGAACACCTTAAAAGGTCCGTTCAAAGGCGAAAATGCCGTGTTCTTTTTTATTGTGAATGAACGCACGGATGCCGATTTGGCAAATTTGAGCGATAGCGAACGCGACCGCATCAGAAACCGGCTTTCTCAGCAAAAAACCAGAACGTTTACCCAGCATCTGGTTGAGCGCCTGAAGGAACAGGCCAACGTTCGGGATAATCGTCAGCAGCAAGTTGCGATGTAAGCTCGTTGCCACGCGCATTTAATTTCAGGCGGCATCTTCTTCAGGATGCCGCCTTTTTTTTGACTTCCATTCCTTCCCGCGCTGCCGTATCATGGACATCCAACGGATAAAGCCGGTAACTCCGATTCTTCCCATTACCGAACTGAAATCGCTTTAACTGGAAAACAAGCTCATGTCCCTATTTACTGCCGAGGACACATCATGGATGAAAAAGGCGCTCAAACTCGCCGAAAAAGGCCGTGGTCATGTTAGCCCGAATCCGCTGGTCGGATGTATTATTGTGGATGACAGCGGCAAAGCCATCGGCCGGGGGTATCATGAACGCTTCGGACAGGCCCATGCCGAAATCAATGCCCTTGATAAGGTTAAAAACCGGGACCGGCTTAAAGGCGCCACCGTGTACGTTACCCTCGAACCCTGCGCCCATACCGGCAAAACACCGCCCTGCGCCGCCGAACTTGCCCGCCTGCCCATAGCGCGTGTCGTTATCGCTCAGAAGGATCCCAACCCGAAAGTGGACGGCAAAGGCATGCAGATTCTGCGGGATGCCGGCATCCTGGTTGATGCCGGACTGCTGCGGCCCGAAGCCATGAAGCTGAACGAACATTTCAATCATTTCATCCGCACCGGCCGCCCGTTTGTGACCCTCAAAATAGCCCAAACTCTCGACGGCTATATCGCTGCACACGACGGCAGCTCGCAGTGGATTACCGGCGAGGAAGCCCGGCGTCGGGTTCATCAATGGAGAAGCGAGTACGACGCGGTCTTGATCGGCAGAAATACAGCTGTGAACGACAATCCACGGCTCACGGTCCGGCATGTTGAGGGCCGGCAGCCCAGGCGCATCGTCATAGACGGACCGCACACCCTGCCCCGCTCCCTTCATCTTTTTACCGATCAGTATGAAGCGAAAACCTATGTCATCACCCATAACAAAGAAGCCTATCGTAAGTCGGCCGATCCCATGCTTAATATTCTGGACCCGAAAGGATTTCAGGGAGTTACCCTGCTTGTTGAAAAGAAAAACGGCCACTCAGATTTGAATCAGGCTTTTTCGGAGCTGGGCAGGATGGGTATTGCATCCGTTCTTGTTGAACCGGGCAGTGACCTGGGCCGGGCGATTATTCGCGAGCGTCTGGCCGATAAGCTGGAATTGTTCATCGCGCCTAAACTGCTGGGCGGTGGTACACGTTCGGTAAACGGGCTGGGAATTGAAACCATACAGCAAGCGTTGGAACTTCATGACACCACGGTTTCACAGGTCGGCCCGGATACGCTTATTTCGGCTTATTTTTAGCCCTGCCCCGACGCCGTTTCAACCTGAAACCATACCACCAATTTAAGCCACGTAATCATGTTTACCGGAATCATAGAACATACCGGAAAAGTTGTTTCGCTTGAGCCGCTTAAAGGCGGGCTTGAAATTACGATTGAATCACCGCTGGCCGAATCGCTCGACATCGACGACAGCGTGAGCATCAACGGCGTGTGCCACACGGTTGTGAAACGATCCGGAATCCGCTTTACCGTACAGTCTGTGGAAGAGACGCTCCGCAAAACCGCCATCTGTGATCTTGAGAAAGGAAGCCTCGTCAATCTGGAAGATTCGCTGACGCTCCAAAAGAAAATCGACGGCCATATCGTTCAGGGTCATGTGGACACAGCCGGTACGATTACGGCCATCGAACAGGAAGGCGCCGACTGGCTGCTTCATATTTCCTACGATCCGTCTTTTGCCCGCTATCTGGTACCTCGCGGCAGTATTTCGGTTGACGGCATCAGCCTGACCATTGCCCGGCTTACCAATTCCGATTTCACCTTAGCAATTATTCCGTACACCTGGGAACATACAAATTTACACGAGCGCCGGACCGGTGAGCGCGTGAATCTGGAGTTCGATATTCTCGGCAAATATGTGCTTCGTGCCATCGAAACCGGAAGTATGGATATCTCTTCCTATCGCAAAGACGCCACGTCCGGCTAATTTTCCCCTAACCCGTTAAACATGTATCTGAACAGCAGAAGCGAACTCAAAGACTATCTCACATACAACGAAAACGAACAAGACCCTTTCTGGTTCGGCGAAGGACAGGTCTTCGAGCTCTTTTTTCTCGCTGAGGATGAAGGCCCTACCGACACCCAGCTCGATTACTATCTGGATTTTCAGAACAACTCCATAGAATATATGGATGACGTCAGGGCGCGCGTAATTGATGCCTGGGAGCGGGAAAAGGGGCAGGCTCCGCAGCGTTTTTATAATGAAGTGCCTTTTGTGGATATCATCACCATCAATCCCGAGAACTCCGAAACCGATATGGATATGGTAGTCAGTTTCCGAACCTTCAAGTTACTGTTCTACAGCCGCTGGACCACTTACGTTGCCAAATTCAAAGGCCGCAAACTCGTGTATCTGAAAACCGCGCGCCTGTATGAGAAAGAGGATATGAGGGAGCAGGGAGTTGGTGTTGAATGATAGGATTGGTGTAAGGTCGGGTAAGGGCGTATTTCAGAACCGTGCAGTACGCTTCTAACCAAAGAAGACC
>PXDL01000047.1 GCA_003566395.1 Balneolia bacterium
GAGTGAACCGTCATTTTCAAGAACATAATCGGCCTGATCACGAAGACTTGAGAAATCCTGCTGTTTTTGGATGCGGGTTCGCACCTTTTCTGCATCGGTTTCATCACGCTCTACCACCCTTTTGATACGTTCCGGCTCCGGAGCTTCACAAATTACAATACAGTCGAATCCATCCGGGCGTCCGTGCTGAAGCAGCAGCGCGGCTTCCTTTACAAAGGCCGGTACCCTCTCCTTTTTTTTAAGGTTGATGAGTCGGTTCGTTTCGGCATATACGGCCGGATGAACAATGGCATTCAACTCCTTCACCCTGTTATGTTCAAAGGCTTCCCTGCTCAGCCAGGCGCGATTCAGGCTGCCGTCTTCATGATAGGATTCGTCTCCGAACGTCTTACGAATGGCTTCGCGTACTTCCTGATTTTCGGTCATTAGTTTCTTGGCAATCTCATCAGCCATCATCACAAAAGCGCCCTGTTTTTCCCATTCCCGGGCCACCGTGGTTTTGCCGCTTCCGATGCCGCCTGTCAGACCGATGACTTTCATAAATCCTGTTTACAAAATAGTATGATGTTCCGCCACTTCGTTTTGATGGGGATAATCCGTACTAAAATGAAGTCCGCGGCTTTCCTTGCGCAACATGGCGGAGCGAATAATCAGATAGGCCACGGCAATCATATTCCTCAACTGGCAAAGGGGCACGCTCACTTTGGTGCGCTGATAGAAACTCTCCACTTCCTCATGAAGCATTTTCGTCCGGCGGAACGCCCGTTTCAAACGCAAATCGCTGCGGACAATGCCCACATAATCCCACATAATTTGTTGAAGCTCCCGGCGGTTATGCGAAATTAGAACCCACTCCTCGGTATTTACCGTACCGGAGTCGTCCCACTCGGGAATATCTTCACAAAAGGAAGCCTTGCGGACCATTTCCGGTGCTTTCTGTGCCGCTTTTCGCGCTACTACGATGGCTTCGAGCAGGCTGTTGGACGCCAGACGATTAGCCCCGTGAATTCCGGTGCAGGCCACTTCACCGGCTGCAAACAACCCCTTAATGGTGGTTTCACCGTTAATATTGGTCCACACTCCGCCACACATATAGTGGGCGGCCGGTACGATTGGAATCAGGTCCGTAGCCATGTTGAGTCCGAATTCCAGACAGCGGGCAAAAATGTTGGGGAAATCCTGTTTCAGCTTTTCTTCGGGCAGATGAGTGGTGTCGAGATAGACAAAGTCCTCGCCGCGTTTTTTGAGCTGATCGTCTATGGCACGGGCTACGATATCACGCGGGGCCAGCTCACAGCGCTCATCGTAGTGCTGCATGAAGGCTTCACCGGCCAGATTACGCAGAATAGCGCCGTGACCGCGCACCGCCTCGGATATCAGAAACGAATCGGCTTCAGGATGAAATAAAGAAGTGGGATGAAACTGAATAAACTCCATGTTGGATACCCTGGCTTTGGCCCGGTACGCCATAGCCACCCCGTCTCCGGTGGCAATTTCAGGATTTGTTGTATTCAGATACACTTGTCCGGCCCCACCGGTTGCCAGCAGCGTGACCTTTGAAAGCATGCGCTCCACCTTGCCCGAATCGGTATTGAGCACATAAGCCCCGAAACACTGATTATCCTCCGAATAGCGCGTCACTTTTTCACCCAGATGATGGCAGGTGATAAGCTCCATAGCAAAATGATGCTCCAAAATAGTCACATTGGGATGCGCTTCGGCCCTTTCAAGCAGTACCCGTTCAATTTCCCGCCCGGTCATGTCGGCGGCGTGAATAATACGGTTTTGGGAATGGCCGCCTTCTCGAACCAGATGCAGGCTGCCGTCTTTACGGGTGAAGTCGGCCCCGAGTGTAATAAGCCGCCGTATAGTATCCGGACCCGAACGGACGATTTCTTCCACTACACCGGGATCACACATGCCCGCACCCGCCACCAGAGTATCATGTACGTGCTCTTCAAATGAGTCGGTTTTATCCAGAACCGAGGCGATGCCGCCCTGTGCGTAGTTGGTATTAGACTCTGCCCGCTCTTTTTTTGTGATGATGCCCACCGTACCATGATCGGCCACGTCAAGGGCAAAAGAGAGCCCTGCGCTGCCGCTTCCGAGTACGAGGAAATCAAAACGGTTCATCTGCTTAGCTGGATTCGCTCATTAAAAAGGCTTTGATGAAGCCGTCAATATCGCCGTCCATCACCGCGTCAACATTGGAAGTTTCGTGATTGGTACGGTGGTCTTTAACCATGTTGTAGGGGTGCATCACGTATGATCTGATCTGCGATCCCCACTCATTGGCTTTCTTGGTGCCTTCGAGTTCGTTGCGCTGGGCTTCCTTGATTTCTTTTTCAAGCGTATAAACACGCGATTTTAGCAGCACCAAGGCTTTTTCCCTGTTTTGAAGCTGACTTCGTTCCTGCTGACATTCCGCCACAACGCGCTGTTCGGTTCCGTCAGAAAGCTTACCGGTCCAGACCAGACGCACACCGGTTTCGACCTTGTTCACGTTTTGCCCTCCTGCTCCTGAAGAGTGAAACCGCTGAAGCTCGATATCGGCAGGATTCAGGTCGATTTCAATTTCATCATCTAT
Source organism: Balneolia bacterium (assembly GCA_003566395.1). Taxonomy (GTDB): domain Bacteria; phylum Bacteroidota; class Rhodothermia; order Balneolales; family Cyclonatronaceae; genus Cyclonatronum. The sequence continues at coordinate 2,588 of PXDL01000047.1, forward strand.
AACCGGGTAGATAAATACGCTGCAAAAAGAGGTATGCCTGCGCGCATTACTGTCGAAGGGTGAAATGCGAACCAGCCGGTGGACGCCGTTTTCGGCTTTCAAATATCCATAGGCAAATTCGCCTGTAACCTCTATAGAAGCACTTTTGATTCCCGCTACATCACCATGCTGATATTCAACCGTGGAGACATTAAAACCGGCATCTTCAGCCCATCGCACATACATACGATAGAGCATATTAGCCCAATCCTGACTTTCGGTGCCGCCAGCTCCGGGGTTTATTGTGATGAGCGCATCGCGCCGGTCATCTTCATGGCTGAGCATGTTTTTGAACTCAAGGTCGTCGATGCCCTTCTCAAGGGTTTCGATCTCTTTATTAAGTTCGTCGGCTACCGGCTCACCTTCCTGCAGCATTTCCTGATATACTTCGACATTTTCCCACTTTTCCTGAAGCTCGTCCCAGGCTTTCACCCAGTTTTTCTCAAACGTCAGTTCTTTCATAACCGACTGAGCCTTATCGGGATTATCCCAAAACCCCGGGGCTTGTGTGCTCTGCTCTATCTCGGCAATACGAAGTTTTCGTTGATCGTAGTCAAAGATACCTCCTTAGCTCGCCGAGCCGGGTTGAGAGTTTTTTAATTTGATCGGAGGTATAGTTTAATTCTTTGGTGCTCATTCACTTAAATATCTTCTGTTAATAACTTTTTTAGACCTGATTGACGGGGATAAAATCGGATAAAATAAAAAACCTCCGGCAGTAAAACCGGAGGCTTAATATCGTAAGCAAAGCGGGTTAATCAAAAAGCTTTGCCACAATGAAACCGATCACAAATCCACCCAACAGCGAAAATCCGACCCCTTGCTCGGGATGCGAACGCACATACCTGCGAGCGTTACGGTATTCTTTTTTGAGATCACGTTCGAGCCGCTCTTTTTCAGCTTTCAGGTTATCAATAGTGTCTTCGTAGGTTTTTGCATCAAATGCTGCTTCAAAAGTTTCTTTTGCTTTGCCTGTATCCATGATGACTCCTTATTTTTTAGTACATATTCACTTAGTTACCTGAAAACCGGGTTGTTACATATACATGAGGCTAATGCTCATGTTATAAACATTACCGGCATCAGGGGTTTACAGCTGAACTTTCTACAGAAACATTGCTGTAAACGCACTGATACTCAATCAAATATAACCAAATTAACGATGATTTCGTTTTGTTGAATGCCATGTAATCACATATTGTTATGATTACCGTTCACCAAGTCTGTTATATTGTTCCTGACTTTGCTATCCCTTGCAAGCTACCATGTTAATTTTTAGGTGTTGAAATTCTTTAGTATTACAAAATCCATTCCCAAACTATTATATGCAGTTTTCCGAGCTACAGCGTCGATTTCAGGCCATTAAGCCGCTGATTCATGAAGCGGGCCAAATGGTAAAAAAAATCAGAAAATCCGGGTCCTTCCATGTACACACCAAAGAAGACGGCAGCCCGGTAACGAACGCCGACATAGAAGCAAACTCTTTTCTCAGAAACGGGCTTGAGAACCTGTTCCCCGGAGAAGCGATGATAGGCGAGGAAGATTCCGATAAAGCGTACGAAGCCGGCAGTCCTCTGGTGTGGTATATCGACCCGATTGACGGCACCCGTACATTTGTGCAGGGAGGTTCGCATTATTATATCCTTATTGGATTGGTTGCTGATGGTGAGCCGATTCTCGGACTTCACTATCGTCCCGAAACCGGAGAGCTGCTTTACGGATGGAAAGGGTCCTACCCGAAGATTGAAAACCTGAATGATCACTCGGTTTCCGGCACCCAAACCCGGCTTACCTGGCCGGACACTCCCAGGATTTTCCTCAAAACGAATAACGGTGCGCTTCGAAACGTCCTCGCTGATTTAAATGTAGAACGCGCCGGATATGCTCCCGGAATGGTTGATATGGTTGCTCCGCTGTTCGGGATTGCCGATGGGTTTGTCACGTTCAGACGTACCGCCTACTGGGACCTTGCCGCTCCGGCCGCGATTATGGCATCGGCCGGATTTATCGGCCCGCAGCATCACAAAAACGGCTCTCTCCCCTTTTCTTTTAATGATGGAAACCACAAAACAGATCTCTACTATAGTCTCCCTCCCGACAGCCCGGCCGATTTCATTGCCCACATTCATGAACTGAGAAAACGCTTCAGGGATTAACAGTTTTACAGTGTCAACAGTGTGACATTGATCAGTATGTCAGTATTTCAGAAATCTTTTTTTAGAATTCAGTGATAGAGAAACCTGTGATTATTGAATAATATATTGAGCATGAGAGACGATAGCGGCCGGATTAGATAAGCTCCCATCCTTGCCAAGGAGGGGTGGCAGCCGACAGGCTGACGGGGTGGTTGCTGAAGGTTTATACCGCCTCGAAATAAAATTTCGAACCGAATGTAATCCTGAGCCGGTTTAAATTCCCGGCAACTCTTCCGACCGCTCCCAGTCCATCTCCACAGAAAATTGGAGGAGTATTTTCCAGGGTAAACTTTTCATTTTTTAGAATTCATTTATAAGGGGTGAGGAAATTTGTTCCCGGCCGGAATCATCAACGCTTAACCTGCGAGAATCCGCGTCTAATCAGCGTAATCCGCGTCGCCTTCATTTCGGGTTTTATTTACCGCTTTTATTTGACCAGTATCATTTTTCGGGTCAGATTAACATTTTCCGTTTGGAGGCGGTACACATAAAGGCCGCTTGAGAACCTGCTTCCGTCAAATACAGCCTGATGCACACCCGCGGACTGCATCCCATCATGAAGCGTTTGAACCAGCCGGCCTTTCACATCAAAAACTACAAGGGTGACCTCGGCGGTTTCATGAAGATGGTAGGTGATGCGGGTGGAGGGGTTAAACGGATTGGGATAATTTTGATCCAGCTCAACCTGACCGGCAAGCTGCCTTTCTTCATTTGCCCTTACATGAAGTCCGGAAGTGATTTTAAAACGGGCCTGTTGTTTATTTGATGCGAGCAGTGGCGCAGGCTCAGGTGCTGCAAACTTGGCGGGATTCACCATCATCATACCCGATTCAGAAGCAATCAAATGAATTTCCATCGTGAACCCGTCTGTGAGTGATTCAATCGCGCCGGTCTCTATATCTTTGATGTACAACTCCGCATCACCGGTCTGCCGCTCCACGGATGCCGTTAACAGGTAGGAGCCGGAACGTGTGGTTGCCGGATGCAGGCCGAGGCTCCAGTCAGGGATTTCCTCAGGTGTATGCGCTATATCATACATCGTGTTATTTTGCTTTTGGATAGCAAGCGTGATGAAGTCCGCGCTGACGGGATTAAGCTGTAAAGCGTCACCCCTAACAGTGTTGGTAAGACTGCCTTCGGGCGAAAGATGAAGCCAGGCGGAATTTTCAAGGTCCTGACCTTCAACCGACAACCTGATGAGAGTCGAATGTCCTCCAAATAGGGCATTGCTTTCTTCCGAAGCTACTTTCGTTTCGTTAGAAAATTTAAGTTCTGCAGAATGCTCGCCCTGTGCATTATGAAGCATGAACGCCTGAAACGGAGCAATA
>PXDL01000478.1 GCA_003566395.1 Balneolia bacterium
GACTTGTTCGGTTCCCGATCCTTCCCGCTCAATGGAAAGCGGTGCCGGTTCAAGCCCGTTGAAGGCATCTTTTATATTCGGCCTGAACCGAACAGCCCCGACCTGCCTGGCCAGGCTTCCCGTTTTCGGAAAGTTGAAGTAGGCCCCGGGTTCAGGTGAGAACGAGCCGGATAATGACATGGCGGATTCGCTGCCGGTAAAGCTGCGGACAGTGGCCTCAAGTGCTCTGCTGTGAGGCGATGCCACCAGCCAGTCGCCCAGCTGCACAAGGTAATATAGATCACCTTCTCTGAAGTAGAGACGGTGTATGGTCAGACCGTTAAACTGATAGGTGTTTTCGGTGAAAGCCCGGCTGAAAGACTCGGCCAGATAGTCGGCTTGCTCCGGAGCTGTACCGATAAAAACCGGCGCCCATCGGTTGGCATCGGCAGGTTCGGTAAACAAGGCTTTAACCTGGATTTGTACCTGAGTTACATCCTGAATTTCACGAATCCGGTCGGTCTCAAAAAAACCGGTATCGTTAAGAAAAGGAATAACAGAAGAATTCAGGGCCTGATCAAGGGAGGTGCCGTCATTAAAAACATAGACAAAAGTGGCCGACTCCGGTATAGCCTGCGTCCAGGGATTATCGGGAACCCGGTTACAGGAAAAGAGCAGAGAAATAAATACAGAGAAACATAAAACGCGAAGAACGACCGGCCGGGATTGGTAATACATAAAAAGAGTTGGCGCTGAATATGGATTTTATATGTGGTTTGTGTTACAATAAGAAGTCCTGAACAGGGTTTAACCCTTTCAGATGTTTGCAAGCATAGCTGTTTTTAACCAAGCGCTAAATTAACATTTTCCGGATGAGTTTTCTTACCCCCTTTTATTTACTCGGGCTGCTGGCTGTTGCCATTCCTGTTATCCTTCATCTGATTAATTTCAGACGTCCGAAAAAACAGGCTTTTTCAACGCTGGTGTTTTTTAAACAGCTTCAGAAAAGCTCAATGAAAAGGCTCAAACTAAAAAAACGTCTGTTGCTTGCTATTCGTATTGCTGCCATTTGCCTGCTTGCGTTTGCCCTGGCCCGCCCGATGTTAGCTCCCGGTTCGGCTTTTAATTTCGGTTCAGGCTCGGTGCTTCATATGATTTTACTCGAAAACGGCCCGGCTATGTCTCAAATAGATGAGCGCGGACCGCTGATGGACACGGCCAGGGAAGCGGTAGCCCGGCTGGCTGAGAATGCAGGAAATGAGGATCGGTTTTTGATCTACAACACTCATGGCGAGCTTATGATGACCGAAGAAGTCGGGCCGGATCAGGCGCTTCGTCTTCTTAATAATACCGATTACGTAAATGCGGGTAATTTTACGACCGAAAGGCTCACGGCACTACTGAGCCGATCTGAAGCAACCGACAGAGATCACCGTAGTTTGTATGTGGTGGGAAGAGGAAGTGACCACCTCCGCGAACAGCTGGGAAACGTTCGGGTTGATGTGGATTTCAATACCGGGCTGATGCCCCTCACCCTTGTAAGAACCGGCGAGCAACCATCTCCGAATGTTGCCGTTACGGGTTTGTCGAGCCGGAGTCAGATTGTTGCCGCAGGACGTCCGGTTACTCTTGATGTTGAGGTCCGTAATTTCGGTGAGCAAGCCGTTCACAACTATTTCCTTTCGCTTGAAATGGATGGCGAGGTGGCCGGGCAATACCAGATAAATCTCGATGAAGGGCAAAGCAATACGTTCTCATTTGAGGTCGTGCCTCCGGCCGACGGCGGACTTACGGGGCGGGCCGTGCTCGAGGGCGACCCGGTTTCGTTCGATAACAGCCGTTATTTTGCGTTCGAACTCCCGGAAACCAGATCGATACTTCTGATTACACCCGAACGCAGCGGCAATACGCGCGTATCGTGGCTTGAGCCGGTTTTTGAAGCTGCAAGAAGAACAGCAGGACAGATTGAAGTGAATCGCATAACCTGGGATAACTTTAACTCCGGGCTTGAAACAGGCCCGGATGCCATCATTCTTGAAGGCGTTCGCGATATTCCCGAGTACGCTTGGTCGGATCTTATTTCGTTTGTACAGCAGGGAGGCGGGCTGGTTTTGTTCCCCGGTGAAGGCGGAACTCCCGATCGTTTCAACCGTTTTCTGGAACGCGCAAATGCGGGCAGATACACCGGTATTTTAGGAGATCCGGGGCGTTTTGAAAATGTAGCACGTGTGGGCCGCATCGTGCGGGGGCACCCGATACTCGATGATATTTTTGAACTTTCGGAAGAAGAAGACGTGCAGCTCGATATGCCCGGTATTTTTCATTACTGGCGCTACAATCCCGCCGGTGGAAGTGCCCACCAGCGTATTCTTAACACGAACCTCGATGATCCCCTTTTGGTTCAGCACAATCTGGGGGAGGGCCGAATCTTTATTTCAGCCATACATACAAGTCCGTCCTGGTCGGCTTTTTCGGTAAATCCTTTGTTTGCTCCATTGTTTTACCGGCTCGGGCTGTACGCGGCGGCAGGGGAATCAGGCGGGTTGAATGAGTTTGTGCTGGGAAACCAATTCGAGTGGTATGCGGGAAGCGGATTCACCCGGCCTGAAATTGAGCTGAATGAAATAATGGTTGTACCCGAAACCCGGTCGGTGAGTCGTGGTATCAGAATGACAAGCGATACCGACGAGTGGACTCCGGGAGTGGCAACTATCGCTTCAGAAGAAGATACCGTTAGGATTGCCGTAAACCAGAATATAACAGAGTCGGACTTTCGCACGTTAAGTGAACAGCAACTAAGTGAAGCCTTTTCGGCTTTGTTTGAAGTGAGCAACATCGTAACCCTCGACGAGCCTTCAGATCAAAATCTTGCCGCCCGGCTCGGCGCTGCCGGAACGGGACGTGAAATATGGAATTGGCTTGTATTAATTGGAATAATTTTGTTACTATCTGAAAGCGTTGTAACAAGAAAGTTCGACGGAGATAAAACCTGATGTTTTTTGAATTTTCATCACAACTGAACTATTTGCTGCTGGTTATATTGGGCTTCTTTAGTATCGCCTCATTTATACTGGCCGTGGTTACGCTTACGAATGCGTACAGGCTTCGTAATGTGCTGATGAAATGGAATTCAAACAGTTTTTACGGAGTGCCCCTGTTTGCGAGTTTTTTCTTCGTTTTGTCTCTGGTCCTTTCGGGTATTGCCTGGTATTATGGCATGAGCGGTTATTACCCGGTTGTTGCCGCCTACACGTTTTTATCTGTCAACTGGTTGATATCAAGCCACTATATGTCGCGCCGCTACATCACCGATAACGGGATTGTCAAGAATATAAATGATCCTTCCCAGACAGTGTCGTGGCATGAAATCCAGGATTTTGTTGAACAGTCGAATGAAACGAGTAACTCCTATGCTTTTTTCTACATGCTTGAACACAACGAAACAAAGCCGTTTCAATGTTTTCGTCTTGAGATCGAAGTGCCTTCCGGAAGGATACAGTCATTCAGAAAAATTCTGAATCATAAGCTCGGGAGGCGCTTTCAGCATACCTTTTCCGATGAACATGCCTTCGGGAAAATTAATATCCGCCCCTGATATCATCGAATACGGGCGTGAAAAAACAATCAGCCAATATTTATCTGAATTTATTTGAGTTTTACAGACACGAATCAGCAAAATCACAGTAATAGTCAGCCGGAGAAAGTCCTTCTTGTCGGCCTGTACGGTTCTGAAACCCATTACACCAAAGCCATTGAATATATCGAGGAGCTATCTATGCTCGTCTATACCGCCGGCGGGAAGGTGGTGGACAAGGTTCTCCAAAACCGTGAAAAGCCCGATCCGACCACATACATAGGGAAAGGGAAACTTCAGGAGATAGCAGCCCTGTCCAAAGAGCTTCAGGCTGATATGATCATCTTTGACGACGATCTTTCACCCACACAGGCCAGGAATATCGAGCAGGAAACCAAAGTAAAAATTCTGGACCGGAGCGGGCTTATTCTCGATATTTTTGCTTCACGAGCCAAGACTGCGGCAGCCAAAACCCAGGTAGAACTTGCTCAGCTCCAGTATTTACTTCCCCGCCTTACCCGTTACTGGACTCACCTTTCAAGGCAAAAAGGGGGGATCGGGACCAAGGGACCGGGTGAAACCCAGATCGAGACCGACCGTCGTCTTATCGGCAAGCGGATATCGGTGTTGAAATCCAAGCTGGAGAAACTCGATAAACAGCGAAAAACGCAGCGGAAAGGTCGTGGAAATATTCTTCGTGTGGCGCTGGTGGGATATACCAACGTGGGGAAATCATCTCTGTTGAATGCGCTTACCAAAACGGACGTACTTGCCGAAAATAAACTCTTTGCCACACTCGATGCCACGGTCCGGCGGTTCGAAACCAGGAATACTGAAGTGCTGTTATCCGATACGGTGGGCTTTATCCGAAAGCTTCCGCATCACCTTGTGGACAGTTTTAAATCCACGCTTGATGAAATCCGGGAATCCGATATCCTCATCCATCTGATGGACGCTTCTTCCGATTCGGTGCTCGAATACAAGAAGGTAGTGGATGATACGCTCAGAAGTATCGGTTCTGATGAGAATGAGGTGATACTGGCGTTCAATAAAATTGATGCCGTCGATAACCCGGAAATACTTGCTTCCCTCCGACGGGAATATCCTGAAGCCGTGTTTATCTCAGCAGAGCGGGGCATTGGGCTGCAAGACCTTGAAGAAAAAATTGAGGCTGTTGCGATGGCCGATTATGCCACGGTGGAAATGAAAATAAGTTTGAAGAACTTTAAAGCAATTTCGTACGTTTTTAACGAAGCAGAAGTACTTCATAAAAAGTATTATGATGAGTACATTGATATCAGCTTTCAGATCCGCAAAGATCACCTCTCTCACCTTGAATCCATGCTTCGCCCGGAAGACCTTCTGGGAGTAATGGTTGAGGAAGCCTGAGAAGAGGTTCACGTTTCAAGGCACTGGTTAAAAACATGTTTATACATGAGATTCTGAATCCGAACTACGTACCACTACGTGCAACCAACACCGTAGCCGACGGAATAGACGCTATGGATGAGCAGCACGTAGATGTAATTGCCCTGATAGATTTTACGACAGGAAGACTTCTCGGCGTCATCAACAGAGGCGATATAGCCGGTGAAATCGATACGGATCAGACGCTTTTCTCCAAACTTCAGCGAAATCCCCATATCATCTCGCCCGGCATTCATGTGGCCGATGCCCTCCATGAAATTCAGAAACACAATCGTAAATACGCCGTCGTAACAGACAGCGAAAATATGTACACCGGTATCGTGTTTGAGCAGGATATGCAAAATGCCCTGTCGTCCCTGATGAATTCAGACAAGCAGGGTTCGGTTATTATGGTTGAGTTGGCCCCGAGTGATTACAGTTTTATTGATCTTGTGCGGCTTATTGAGGCTGAGGGCGCGCGAATTTTGAGTTTGGGAGTGGATACACCCGGCAGCGGCGAGGATCGCTTTCGCGTTTCGGTTAAACTGAATACAGACGACATCGATTCCATCTTACGGACCCTGAACCGTTATGGCTTTGTAATTACATCCAAAACGAATACCGATGAATCGGACGAAGAGCTTAACGACAGGGCCGATGAATTTATGCGCTTTCTGAATATCTGATTCTCCGCTCCGGGAATGCAGAGACGCCGAAATTCATCCTAAAAAAGTGTATCTTCACATCTATTCAAATCCACGCTGACAGTATCATAACTTAGTATCCCCAAGATGCACATTATATTGCGACGGTTGTCCGTCTTGATGGTATTCGCACTCCTTCCCGGCTTATATTCGGCAACGCCCGCTTTCACCCAGCACAGTCAGACCCCGGATGCGGACAGACTTTTTGAAGGTATTACTCTTTACGAAAACGGCCAGTTTGATGAAGCGGTACGAAAGCTTGAAACTTACCTGAAAGACGAGCCATCGCTGAGATACCGGCGCAAAGCCACGTATTACATCCCCCTTTCAAGAGCCGCTGCCGAACCGGAACGTACCGAGCTGTACTTCGATCAATTTATCGCCCTGTTTCCCGAAAGTGATGAAGCCGGTTCCCTGTATGTAGATCTTGCTCATCGGTTCAGTTACGAAGGCGATCTTTCCCGTGCCACA
>PXDL01000170.1 GCA_003566395.1 Balneolia bacterium
GAGGAGAACCTTGAAATTATCAATCGGTTGAAACGCTACGGCTTGCAGTTCGAAGCAGAACAGCCAAAACGGGAGTCGGCTGTTCTTGAAGGACTCACGTTTGTAATAACCGGCACCCTGCCGGGTTTGAAGCGAAAAGAAGCTGCCGATCTTATCGAAAAAAACGGCGGCAGCGTAACCGGCTCTGTCAGTAAAAAAACCAGTTACCTTCTGGCCGGTGAGGATGCCGGAAGCAAGCTTGACAAAGCCAAAAAGCTGGACATTCCCGTTATTGACGAAGCCCGGCTATTTGAATTGATATCTTAAACTCCTATCGTAAGTACGCCCGCCGTATAACCTACTAAAGCCGGGCTTTAACTTCCCAGCAACGCGATTAAGACTAATAGTACAGAATCATGAAACTCGATATTCAGCAGCACGAACAGTATGCCGTAATCACTCCCGGAGCAAAAAAGCTGGACTCCACGGTAGCTCCGGAATTCAAGAGTAATTTGATTGTTTTAGGTAACGCTTTGGAAACCGGCGACCTGATCATCAATCTCGGTAACGTCGAATTTGCCGATTCAAGCGGGCTGAGTTCGTTGCTGCTCGCTCACCGCCTCTATCGCGACAGCGACCGGACGCTGGTGATGTGCGAGCTGAATCCGCGCATTTACAAACTTATAGAAATCTCTCAGCTCCTGAACTCATTTACCATCACGGAAACTCAGGAAGAAGCTGAAGACTACCTCGCTTCACTCGAGATCGATGACGATGACGATACCGAAGAAGAAACCGTATAAAGGATGCAACGCCGCCCCCACTCCGATGCATTAACCAACTAAGGAGCTTATGCTCAGCAACCTTGCCGCACTCGGTGCGTTAGACTGGGGCATCATAATCGGCTATCTGGCGCTTTGTATTGGTATCGGGGTTTATGCCGGCGGCCGCCCCACCGATGCAGCCACCTATTTCAGGACCAAAGGCGAAGTACCCTGGTGGGCGGCTTCCTTCTCGATTGTAGCCACCGAAACAAGCCTTCTGACCGTCATTTCCATACCGGCTGTTGCCTACGGCGGCAGTCTGGTTTTTCTACAACTGGCCGCCGGATATATTATCGGGCGTATTCTCGTCGCTTTTCTCATACTTCCCTCATATTTCAAAGGAGATCTGCTTACTCCCTACGCCCTCTTTGAAACCCGGTTCGGTTCCGCATTTCGCCGGATTTCCTCCGCTGTCTTTTTAGTTACTCGTCTCCTTGCCGACGGCATTCGGCTCTTTGCAGCGGCCATCCCCCTTAAACTTATCACCGGGCTTGATTACCCCACCGCCATAGCCATCATCGGCCTGCTTACCCTTGCCTACACCTATTACGGCGGTCTTAAGTCGGTTATCTGGATTGATGTGCTTCAGCTGGTCGTCTATACCTTTTGCGCCGTTTTTATCATCTGGTACACCGCAGGACTACTCACCGGGGCTCAAACGGAACTGCTACTACAAGATGAGAAACTCACGTTTTTGCAGCTGCCCGAATCCTGGGGTGATATCTTCCTGACCCCCTACAACCTGATTGGTGCGCTTCTCGGAGGCGTATTCCTGAGCATGGCATCGCACGGAACCGACCACCTGATCGTGCAGCGCCTGCTTGCCTGTGGTAACCTCGGCACGGCCCGAAAAGCGCTAATAAGCAGCGGATTTTTTGTGTTTATTCAGTTTGTCCTGTTTCTGCTTGTCGGGCTTGTTATCTACATGTTTTATTCGGGAATTCCCATCACCGAACTCGGGCTTAATAATCCCGATGAAATCACCCTGAGGTTTGTTGTTGATGAGCTGCCGGCGGGCGCCACCGGGCTTTTTATCGCCGCGCTCTTTGCAGCAGCTATGAGTACGCTCAGCAGTTCACTTTCCGCCCTTTCTTCCTCCACCTTTTTCGATCTGTTTCCCTCCCTGAGCAAGCGTCCCGACGCCCTGCGCCTCTCCCGCTACATGATGATTTTCTGGACCGGCATCTTCATCTTTTTTGCCTCTATGTTTACCGACACCGACAACCCGATTGTTGAGCTTGGTCTTGGCATAGCCGGTTTTACCTACGGCGCGCTGCTCGGAGCTTTTGTGATGGCGATATTCTCAAAGATTCGTCAGCCCGAGGCCATAGCATCACTTATCATCTGTATCACGGCCATGTGCATTATCATTTTCACTACGCAGCTTGCCTGGCCCTGGTACACGCTCACCGGCCTGCTAATCTATTCCGGTTCGGCATTCGCCCTAAGCAGCTTCAAGCGCTGACCGGCTGAATACTTTTCGGGTGATTGTTTTCCGTTTTAAACACAAATTGAAGACTTGGATAAACCCTCCAGAAAACTCTTTCTGCCGGCAACAACACACGCTATTGGGCGTCAGCATTTGATTCAACCCGGAAAAAAACGTGGAGTGCCGAACCTCAGACTTCACTACCGATTTCACATACTTCACCCTGCATAGCCGCCCCTGCAATTTCTCCGAATCAGCTGCGTAGTGATGAAGTCATTCATGAATAAAAAATTATATACAGGGATGTCATACTCATTTTCAGTAACTGTGGAAAACAGACCTTATAGCCACTTTCCGGCATGATATTATGAAGAAGCCTTTATATGTCGTAATTTGGAATTTGTCTCAATCGGCCGTTTTTGCCGGTCTGAGCCACTACGCCGTTCACAGCTCAATATTTCGCGCTAACGCTTCATGGGTATATTAGAAAAAATCGGTTTGGCACGTAAGGAGGCCGTTCACACTACAGGACTGAACGACAAAGCCAGGCTCGAAGAGCAGCAAAGCCGTCGTAAAAATTTGCTGGCTAAATTTTTTACCGCCTTTTTTTTTCTTGTGGGAATCATGCTGTTATATCCACGGGATTTCACGACCGAAATAAACTACCAGCTTAACGAGCCCTGGAAACTGGAAGATCTTACAGCCCCGTTTGATTTCAGTATTCTAAAAACCGATGATGAAATAGACGCTGAAATCGAGCAGATTCATCAAACTACCGCCCCTATTTTTCATATCAACCCGGATATTCCCGAGCGCGTTTTGGCTCAGGTCGATTCGGTAATGAGCCGGCTTGAACCTGTGCTGGAGTCGTATGCAGAGTGGCAGATGGCTCGGGAAACAAACAATCAAATTGCAGACGCCGACAGCCTCACCTATATTCGGACACGTTCCAACGCCAATCTGTTTTTTTCTGATGAGAACCTGGATTTCATGCTCGAGCAGTATGCGAGAATTCAGATGCAGGATGCGAGACGAAATTTTGTGGGAAACGATGTCCGAAACCGGCTCGATCATCTACTTAGCGAAATCTACCGCGACGGCATCATAGATGTAGAAAAAGAAACACTTGAGAGCAACGAAATTTCGGTAAGGAATACCCGCGAGCGAACCGAGCGTTTCGTAAGCACAAATAATATCAGAGACATAGATGAGGCCGATGAATTCGTTACTTTTCGTCTGAGCCGTATGTTGCGTAACGAAGCAGCGTCGATCGCCACACAGTTGTACCGGCAGGTCGTTGAGCCGAACCTGATCTACAGCGAGTCGGAAACCAACGCCATTCTTGAGCAAGAAATCGCATCTATCAGCCCTACCAAAGGGGCGGTTGCAGCCGGGCAGGTCATAATCCGGCGGGGCGACCTGATTGACAGAGAGCTCCTGAATAAACTCGAAAGCCTTGAAGCTGCACGAGCCGGCCGGGCCAGCGACATAGAACTCGCAACCCGTATTCTGGGGGATTTCATGCTTCTGCTTGCAATCCTGGCCACTTTTCTGATTTATCTCTATCTCTACAGGCGCGCCATTTTCGACAGTAACAGCAAGTTTCTTTTGGTATTTATCGCGCTGTTTCTGGTTGTGGGAGCCTCGGCATTTATGATTCGAATTGAGGCGGTTTCCGAGTATATAGTTCCGCTTGCGCTGGCTCCCATCCTGCTTACCATTTTCTTTGATTCCCGTGTCGGTATCATTGCGGCCATCAGTATTTCATTGATGACCGGGATGATGAACGGCTTCAGTTTCGAGTTCATGACAGCCACCCTTGTTGCTTCCAGTATAGGAGTGTACACGGTTCGGGATATACGACAGCGCAGTCAGTATTTTCTTAATACGCCGGGCCTCATTTTCCTCTCATATACCTTTGTCTTGTTCAGCTTTACCCTTTCCAGAGGGGGAGCATGGGATATTCTGGCCCTTAACCTGCTGTCTGTTTTCCTGAATGTTCTGCTGATTTCCATTCTTACCTACCCTCTCATTTTCCTGTTTGAGAAAATTTTCAGAATTACCACCGATGTGACCCTGTATGAGCTGAACGACAACAACAACCCGATTCTCCGGGAGCTGATGACCCGGGCACCGGGCAGTTTCCAGCACAGCATTCAGGTATCGAATCTTGCCGAGTCAGCCGCATCGGCCATCGGGGCTAACGCTCTTCTGGCCCGTGTTGGCGGTCTTTATCATGACATCGGCAAAATGGACAAGCCCCAATATTTTGTTGAAAATCAAAGCCCCGGATCAAATCCGCACGATCAGCTATCGGCCAGCATGAGCGCGAAGATCATCCGTGAGCATGTAAAGCTCGGCGTTAAGAGGGCCGAAGAAGAAGATTTGCCTCCGATCATCATAGAATTTATCCGCACGCATCACGGCGACAGCCTTATCCAGTATTTCTACAATAAGGCACTGGATGAAGCCGGACCGGAAACGGAAGTTCAAAAGCATTTTTACCAATACGACGGCCCGCTTCCCTCCACAAGAGAAACCGGAATTTTGCTTCTGGCCGATTGCGTGGAAGCGGCATCCCGTGCTATGAGCGATCCCACCTACAAGAAACTTGAAAACCTGGTAAATCGTCTGGTGGATGAACGCGTTGCCGAGGGACAGCTTCAGGCAAGTCCGCTCACGTTCAGCAATATTACCGCCATTAAAGAGGCATTTCTGAAAAATCTTTCGGCCATGTACCACAGCCGGATTAAATACCCCGGACAGGATGCCAAAGACAAAGCCGAAGAGGATAAGTCAAAGGTGAAAGAACTGGAATCCACGCGAAAAGCTGCTGAAGCTGATGAGAGTTCGGCTTCCGGTTCAGGCAAGCAGAGTGAAGAACCAAAAGAATCTAATTGAAAGCTGTATCTCAGATGGCAGCATTTGAACCGGTCGTTGCTCAATTTTTAAGTTATCTGAAACTTGAAAAAGGTTTGGCCGAAAACACCCGCTACGCCTACGCGCGTGATATCCGCAATTATGCTGATTATCTGAGTTTCATGGTCAAACTTCCCAATCCGGGAGGAGCAGAACTCCGTCATGTAGAAGCTTATTTATCAACGCTGTATGAACTCGGCCTTGAGCCGGCTACCATTTCCCGGAACATTTCAGCGATCCGTACATTTCATGGTTTTCTGGTGCTGGAAGGCTTCGCTAACGCTAATCCTGCGCGGCTTGTTGAACTGCCCAACATTGGTAAAAGACTCCCTGATGTGCTCCAACAACAGGAAATTCAGGCAATTATTGATGTTGCAGGAAACTCCGATGCATCCCGCTTTCCGTTGCGCGACCGGGCGATTCTTGAGTTGTTATATGCTACCGGGATGCGCGTGAGCGAAATGGCCGGCCTCGGACTCGACCAGATTTATCCGGAAATCGGGTTTGTGCAAGTTTACGGAAAAGGTCGGAAAGAACGGCTTGTTCCGGCCGGAGTACCTGCACTCGATGCCCTTTCACATTATCGGGACAATGAGCGTCCGCTTCTTGCATCGAAGTCATCCGACACCAAAAACCGTCTGTTTTTGAATGCACGCGGAGGCCCGTTGAGCAGAGTAAGCATCTGGAATATTGTGAAACAGTACACGCGCCTTGCCGGAATCCCTAAAACGGTGTATCCTCATACTTTCCGGCATTCCTTTGCCACCCACCTTTTGGAAGGAGGCGCAGATTTGCGTTCGGTCCAGGAAATGCTCGGGCATGTTTCCATCAATACCACTGAAATATATACCCACGTTGACCGTAATTTCCTCAAGCAGGTGTACCGCGAATTTCATCCGCGTCCCTGAATAATTCTTATATGATTTGGATATCTGACACCACA
>PXDL01000265.1 GCA_003566395.1 Balneolia bacterium
ACCCTGCGGAACGCCGGTTTGCCTGCGCTGGAATCGGAGGGGATCATACTGGCCATAAACTTGTGATGAATAAGCGGATCTGACCAGCAAATGGAACGGATAAATTCCACAAGCGTCTCCTTGTCAGCCTGCTTAAGCAGTGCCTCAAATGATTCTGTTTCTGAATCCGGATCATCTTCAGACAGATCCTCTTCATCGAAATTCAACTCCCGCTCTAACTCCAGATCATCCAGCTCCAGCAGCACCGCCGCGATATGCTTGCACGGCGCATCCGCCGCATACGGACAACTGCAGCTGCACACCACCATTTCATCATCAGTTGGATTGACCGTCACCCGATAATTTTTCGACCCCATCACCATGGCCGTCCATGTACCGGATCCATCCTGCGACATTTTTACAATCGCCCCTGAGGCCCAATACGAAGCCCCTCTATCGAGAATGCGTTCCGGAAAATCTTCCTCAAGGGCATACGGATCGATCAGAAAAGACATGGCGTGAGAATTTTTCAGGGTAATAGGTTTATTTTGATCTGAGATAATAGGGAAAAATTCAATTATCGAACGATTGGAATATCGAAAATTGAATCATGAACGTCGAATTTCGAACAGAGAACACTTCGATATTCAAAATTCAATATTCATCTGTTCGACATTCATGACTTATTTACACACGTGTATCTATTTATATTATACGTGTAGACTTAAAACTTACTCTCAAAAATGAAGAAAAAGCTGACACTTACCATTGAAAAGGAGGTTACAGAACGGGCAAAAGTGATAGCCCGTCGTGAGGGAACGAGTATATCCCAATGGGTAGAGGATCTGTTGAGAGAAAAAACGGCCCGGTCACGTAAAAAGTGGTCACCACAACCGGGGTCATGGACCGAAAATATACTTGGTTCGGTCAGCCTTCCTGAAGACATAGATTATAAAGCCCTGAAAGAGAAAGAAATACAAAAAAAATATGGCAGATAGCGTATTAGTTGACGTCAATGTTTGTCTCGACTTACTGCTGGACCGTCAGCCCTATGTGGAGTATTCCGGCCAGATTTTTGAATTAGGTGAACAAAATAAACTGAATGTTATTGTTTCCGGACTCTCGTTTGATACGCTTTTCTATGTCATGAGACCCGCCATGGGAGCTGGAAAATCAACACAACTTTTGAAGGAGTTTAGCAGGCATATATCTGTTGGAACTGTAAGCCAATCAGTAGTTCAAAACGCGCTTAAGGCCAATTGGAAAGATCTTGAAGATGCGCTTCAATACTATTGCTCTCTTGAAGCCGGATGCAGCACGATTATAACACGTAACACGGCTGATTTCACTTCTGCCGATGATGCCATCCCTATCTTAACACCACGCCAATTTTTAGAGATGCGATGACAAAGATGGATTGGTAAATTTGCAAGGCTACAATTATACCGCACCTACTACGGCGCTCCCATTTTATGCTTGCTCTTAAACCCCAGGCCACCGCTGCGCAGTGACCAGGGGCTACGGATATATCGCACCGATGGTGCTTTAGAATTTCGAACTTTCCAATCCTCCTACTCCCCAATTAACTTTACAAACCTTAAATCGTATACCCGGCCGTTACTGAGGGCAAATGCGTTGTAGTCACCGCTTTCGGTTTTTAGGAAACGTATCAGGCCGAATCCGCCGGCAATGAAGGCGTCTTCATAGAGCGGGTCCAGTTCAAAGGTGTCTGATGGTCGGTGTTTGAGTACCAGCTTTTCGTTTTCCTTTACAATTTGAACGGTAGTTTCGGCATCCTTGCCGGTAAAGGCTCCGGTAAAATCCGAAAGGTCAGTTTCCCCGGCGTTATACCGGTTAACCGGCTGCAACTGCTCTTCTTCGTATCCTTCCCGAATCACCGTTATCACGGGTTTATAGCTTTCATCTTTCTTTTCGAACCGGTAACAGAGATCGGAGTTGCCGCGCGCAAACTTTCTGGCGGATACCGGTGTCAGAACGGGGCCATCTTTTACCCGGAGAGTGTCATCCTCCAGTATAAATTCTGTGGGCCGGTAGTTTTTCGGATCAATCCAGATACCGGTGAAAGTTTCGAGCTTTTCCAGAGTAAGGGTGATTTCATCTGGCGCGTCCTCTTCTTCATCCAGTGCTTCATCACCCAGGACTATTTTTGAGGCTGAACTTCCAAGCTGACCGGGATTGGCACCGGTAACGTTGCAGAGTATGGCAACCGAAAGCTCTTGTTCGGGAAAACGGCTTAAATAAGCCCGGTATCCGCTGGTGGCACCGGTGTGCACGACTTGCGGCTGACCGTGATCGCTGCTGATCATCAAACCGGATGCATAAAAGTTGGTGCGGCCGCTTCCGAGCTCAAATTGTTTGTGCATCTCTTCATAGAATTCATCGCCAAAGTAGCCGGATGCGAGCGCGTTATTCCATGCGAGCAGATCGGCAACGGTGGTGAGCAGCCCGCCGTTTCCGTGCACGTGCTCAATGGGTCGATTGATGGTGTAGAGGGTGTCGCCGGGACTGCCGCTGTAGGCTGAACTCCGGCCGCGCACAACTCGCCGGTAGTCATCCCGCCACTGGGTGCTGGTCATGCCCAGTGGCTGAAAAATCTTCTCTTTGGAATACTCTGCAAACGGCTGATCCGCAACCCTGTCCACAATGATGGCCATCAGGTTGTACCCCGAATTGCTGTAGGAATACCGCTCACCAGGAGTAAAATTAAGGTTTGATTGGCGCGATAAAATGTCCAGCACATGATCGTGATTGTGAGTGCGGTTGCCACGTCCCCACCCGGAGATTGCCGCCACGCTTCCCCAGTCGCGCAGGCCGCTGGTGGGGGTCATCAGGTGCCGGATTGTGATGGTTTCTCCGTAATCGGGCAGCTCCGGTATGTGATCTCTCACGTCATCCTCGAGTGAAAGTTTGCCGTCAAGGGCGAGCAGGATGATGGCCGCTGTTAAGAACTGCTTGGAAACCGAACCGGCCTCAAAGATTGTGGATGGTGAATTGGGAATGCTGTTTTCGAGATCAGCCATTCCGTAAGCCCTTGAAATCAGCGTCCGCCCCTTTTCAGATGCGGCAACTGCACAGCCGGGCGTGATGGGGCTGTCCCAGTCGGAAAAGAGTGAGTCAAGCTGGGCTGTAATCCGGGTCAAGTCACTTGAATCACCTTCATTCGGTGGTGTACCTGAACCAAGGGCAAATGCGTTGGTTGCCATGAGTGTGATTAAGATCAACAGAGAGTAGCAGAATCTGGTAAATGTGGCATTCATATTATTTTATCGAAGTTGATTGATTAGAGAGTCTTGCCTGCAATCAATTAAGATTTTTCCCGGAAAATTGGTAGCCTGTTTTCGATTTAAAATCGATGGGTATAACTGAATTTTACAGCACCCTGCGTTTCTATCGGCGAGAATCTATCATCCATTCGCATCCAGTTATAGGTATAGACCAGGAACAGGTCCGAGCCCGGATGTATGGTCCAGCGGAACCGGTTATACAAGCCGAGAACTTCGCTCAGGTTATCAAATTGAATGATATTGGTAAAAGCGGTATTGGGTGTCAGATCCACATTTCCACGAAATCGAACCAGGTCCGTATAAAAATCTCCCTGCTCAAGTGATACATCGCTGCGGGAATAATCGGCTGAAAGATTAATGCCTGGCAAGGGCCGTACCGTCACATCAAATTGATAGGTATTGCGATGTCCCGTCCAAAACCCCTCATGTGTCAGATTGAGGGATGCAGAAAGTCTTCGAAAACCTGCACTGTTCACTCCCAGGTTATACGCCCAGGCATAATAATCGCCAGGGGGAATAATAATAGACTCATCCCTGAGTATGTCGAAATCGAACGTAAGCTTTTCGAAATTTCTTGTTACGGAAAAAGCAATACGGTCGCCACTTTCAAAGGTAAGGTCAACCGGGGTAAATGTAGTCTGCATCGTT
This sequence comes from Balneolia bacterium, assembly GCA_003566395.1. Classification (GTDB taxonomy): domain Bacteria; phylum Bacteroidota; class Rhodothermia; order Balneolales; family Cyclonatronaceae; genus Cyclonatronum. The sequence goes on from PXDL01000265.1 coordinate 3,933, forward strand.
TCCGGATTGAAATCCAAATCAGTTAAATATTCATAACGCAACTCGGGTTGCCACGACCGGAAAACTCTGCTGTTGCGAAATACTCGTTCATATGAAAATGTCGGCTGAAAACGCCTGAACGCCACTCTCGGGGCAAATCCGACAGCGGGATTAAACGCTTCACCAAACTCCCGGTATGATGCATGCATAGAAAATGGAAAGTTTGGATAGGCAACTCGTACTCCCCGGCTTGACCGGTCCCAAAATGTCGTATTTTCTTCCGGCGTATGCATATTATTCCAGACCAAGAAAGCCTGGAACTGCAGGTTTTTATCTCCCATAAAACGGGATGTGTTTAACTCCAGGTCGGTTCCGAGGGTATGGCGGTCGTTGAAGAAATCATCATCCAGCGTTGCTCGCCGTGTATATATCAATCCAACACTGCTTTCACTTAGTATATTTTGCCTGAACCTTGCAGCGGTAAAATCTTCGCGGTTACTGATATCGGTTTCCGCTGTTCGAATCTGGTAAAGGCCAAAATTGGAATTACGATGACGGCCAAGCGCCTGAACCCCCGCCTGGATCGGCACCGGCTGGCCATCAATCAGCCCGATGTTTCGGCTGAAATAGGGAGTAACTCCGCTTTCCGGTACAAATGAAAAAATGCTGGCCCCTTCTAAAAAGAAATCTCTTTGTTCGGGGAAGAACAGATCAAACCGGGACAGGTTAACCCTTCGCTGATCAACTTCGGTTTCCGCGAAATCGGTGTTGACGGTGAGTGAGGTTCTGAAGCTGGGAGTCACGTTATAGCTGATATCAAACCCGGCGTCAGCAGACAGGCCGCTTTCTGGATTTTGCCCGTTGAGCCAGGTGCGATCAGCGGTTGCGGTGGCATAAGGAGTTATTTCGAGGCCCAGTCCCTGGTTCAAACCCTCCAGCCCGGTCAATACGCCGGCATTTTGAGGGCGAAACAGCCCCTCATTTCTCCGCCATCCCGACCAGACGATCTCTTCGTTATATCGGCGGACGGTTCTCTGAAAATTAATTCCCCAGGTTGTGTTATTCGGGTCAAAATCCAGTGATCGGAACGGAATCTGAACCTCAATGATCCAGCCTTCATCGTTTATTGAGGTTCTTGCATCCCAGATGCCATCCCATGCTTTATTCAGGTTTGTTGACTGGCCCACCGTCAAAAGCCCATCCCCTCGCAAACCGGCCGGGTTTGTTTCAAAGAAATATGCATTCCTGCCATCATTAAACGTATCCAGAATCCACATGAAGCGGTCATCTGTATCGAGGCTTTCATTGCGTCTGCGCTGATAGGCTAAAATCCCATCGGGGTTGTTGTCGAACAATTTGGCGGCGATAATGAGATAATTATCATCGTAAGCGACGTAGATTTCTGTAATCTGGGTCGGGTTTTCACCCTCATTGGGCGACTGTTGTGTGAAATTTCGATGTGGTGGTATCCTGTCCCAAAAGGGTTCGTTCATTTTTCCATCGAGCGTGAAATTGTCTCCCGGCTGCAATTGATAGGCTTCTATACGATGTAATTGCTGAAGCTCAGAGTCCGTATCCTGCGAATTAGTATGTGTACTCAAAGCAATGGAGAGAATACATAAAAGTGCGAAGAATTTTACAGCCATCTGAGAAAGCAATACTTGTTTTATTTTATTACAATTAAATTAAAAGCAACAAATTAACAAAGCTACGTGTGTAAATGATATTCATAATAGATTTTTTACATTTTCCCGGCCGCAAGGTATTCAAAATCATCCGCCTCTCGCACCAAGTATTGGGCGTTGTCGAAATCAGCCCGGATGGTTTCGCGAAGCCGTATAGCGCCATAGGTTTTCAGCGGTACCTTCGGCTGCCGATTGCGGTTGATCGGCTGTCGAATTGTAAAGGCCTGAAAGCCTTAAGAAGCGAACCCCATTTACTTAGATTTCAATCATGAAACTTGTCAGACGAAAACTGCAATCGTCAGACAAAGGATCACCATCATTCGAAAATCTTCTCACGTTATTCAAACTCATTTCTTTCCGTTACATTACAGCATGATCTATATACGCTGCACCCAAAAACTATTGAAACGAATGAAGGGGCCGGATCCCCTGCCTGA
>PXDL01000267.1 GCA_003566395.1 Balneolia bacterium
GATGTTCCGGGTTCCGTAGCAAGAGACCCACTCCTGACCTTTGACCGAAAAGCGGATATCGGTTCCTTTTCCTTTCAGATGGATTTCATCGGTGGCCCGTAAGAGTTTTTCGAGCGGCATCATCGCTTTGCGCAGCTTTTCATAATCGAGCAGACAGGCATCGTAATAAAAGTCGGAAAACTCCGATGTCGGCATTCTGGCGTTCATCGCAAAGGCGGCCGAGGGATACCGAAGCACGCACCATTTGGTATTGTTGACCCGCTCTTCGAAATGCACCGGCATCACAAAATGATCTGCATAGGCTTTATTTCCGGCTGCATCCACCCTGCTGTTTTCATAGATGTTTTCAGCCGCCCGGATTCCGATAAATGCATCCATATTTTTCATAAGGGGAAGCTGATCGAGAGCGGCCTGTTTTTTCCAGAATGTATCGTCCCCGTTTTCCAGCATGATGCGATTGGCCTCGGCATCTTCAATCCGGATAAACGGATAGGCTCCGGCCAGCCGCGCCTCCTTTGCAAGCGCACGCACAAGCCCGATTCCGTTCAGACCCACCAGCTGAATCATCAGGTGCTCTCCGGCCCGGATATCACAACTGTGAGAAAGAAGTTGACGCGCTAATTTTTGATCGTTTTCAGAATATGTCATAAGTCAAAAAGGGGTAAATAAGGTTAGAAAATTCTTGATTGAGCAGCACCATAGCACGGTTCTAAACGGCGGATAAGAATAACAGACTTAATGTGCCGCTAATTATTGGGGGGAGTACACGGTATAAAAAAATCCAACATCCAAAATTCTCAATTCACCATTTTTTTATACCGGCTCATTTGAAATCACTGATGTCGGTTACAGAACTACACAGGTCCAGCTCCCGCGTTTCATTGGATGCGATGAGAACGAGGACGCCGCGATTCCGGTGCAGTTCCACAAACTGCCGGAGCAGATAAAATCCCGCTTTATCAAGATTTGTGCCGGGTTCATCGAGCAACAAAAAATCCGGTGATTTTATCCCGGCCGCCGCCAGCCGAAGACGCTGCTGCTGACCCGATGAAAGACGTCCGTAGAACTGCTCTTCCTTCCCGGCCAGGCCTACCGACTCCATCACTGCCTCTATATCACCGGCATCCCGGCTCCGGCCGGTAAGCTCCAAAATGAACATTAGATTTTCGCGGCAGTTGAACTGCTCGTACAGGCGCACGTAAGGGGCCGAGAAACCCAAACGAGTCGTCAGCTCGTTACGGTCCAGCTTTCGGTCACCGAGTTTCCACACAACCTGCCCGCGGTCGGGGCGGATAAGTCCGCTCAGGCACTTCATCAGGGTTGACTTCCCGCTGCCGTTCGGCCCGGCTATACCGTGGACGCCCGGCTTCAAATGAGCCTCCATCCGTCTGAATATCACGGATTGCCCGTACTTTTTTGATATCTTATTTGCTATTATCTGCTGCATAGCCTAAAGTACCAAAGATGCGCACACATCACCAGAATGCAGCGTACTGAATTTCCGATTTTCTATTTAACATGCAAACGCACCCATGGAGCAAGCTGTAAAGTACATCACCGAGCGTTTTACCCGTAAACTTAGCCGAAACCAGAACTATTTCACCCCATCCGATTTGCGTGAAGCCGGTTTCCCAACCTTCCTCACCGAACGCATCCGCATTGAGCTTGAGACCAATCTGGCCGATTCTGTAGTTCCTCCCGAAACCGACTGGGCGCTTATGAACGCTCCCGATGTTACCGCGGCCTGGGAAAATTTTCTGGATGCCATTCACAATCAGGTAAGACTGCCTCAGGCCTATGCCAAAGGTGTGATGGAAACGTGTGTGAACGATTTGGTTGATCTGCTCACCGAGCCCAGGCGCCATCTTCCCGAATATATTTTCGGATCGGAAAACGAGCTTTCGGCCGAGCAGGTTTCCGAACGGGTTCGTAAGGTAGTGGTGTATCGTCATCTCGCCGCTTTTCTTCCGCGCTATATGCAGAACAAGAAGCTGGAACGCATCAGCCGTGACCGCTACCAGCGGGCTATGGAACAGCTCGACGACAAGCTTTCCCGCAAGTACAGTCCGCTGAACTGGGCGCAGCTTTTTGAGCCGCTTTTTGCCCTTTCCAACGGTGATATTGAGCCCGAGTTTATAGCACGTTTTTTCCGCGATAAAGACATGCTGGTGATGGCTGCACGTTTCGATACGCTTCAGGACCCGGTGGATAATCAGCGTGTAATTGAACTGCTGTCGCTTCCTGTTTACTCCGACGATGAGTACCAAAAACCCGAAATCGTCACAGCCCATATTGAAAGCGCTGCTGCCGCTCAGGGTGATGAATCCGATGCAGAGCCCGAACCGGAACCCGAAGAAGAGGCCCAACCGGAATCAGAATCTCAGCAAGGCCCGAAAGATCCCGAACCGGCCGTAAAGCTAAGTCCGGCCGAAAGCGGAGACGAAGCCGCAGAAGCGGATGAAGATGAACATGAACATGAACATGAAGACGAAGACCGGGAGGATGAACCCCTTTATGCCCGGCTCAGAAATCCGGACTCCGACGAAGATGAAAAATTGCCCGGAATAAACGGAAAAACGGGAGAAGGTTCATCCAAACAAAAAAAATCGAGTTTTGCTCCCGTTTCAGACACCGACAACAACGACTTCGAGAATATTCCGCTTTGGCAGCGTCTTTCCGCAACCGACGACAACGGAATCACCGATGAGACTAAACCTGAAGAAGAAGCCGAAGCCAAAGAACGGAGCGAACCTTTTGAACATCCGGATTCCCGAAAGCCAAAACCCGGGGACATCCAAGAGTATCTGAAAGATGAGCAGGATCAGTACGTTCGTGAGATTTTTAAGGGTGATGAGGAAGCCTATAAATCGGCCCTCACCCGGCTGGCCGCTTTTTCAAGCTGGCGGGAGGCCGGCAAATACCTGACCAACGACATTTTCCGGAAAAACCGCATCGACATGTACAAAGATGTTACCGTCGATTTCACCGATCGTCTCCACAAGTTTTTCAAAAACCGCGAGTGATGCAGCGCGGCAGTACTACATTCACCAATTATTAGATCACACTGAGAACAAATTATTTCCCATGGAAAAAAACCCAAAATTTGAGCAACTGGAAAAACTAAGAGAAGAATCCCGGCTTGGCGGGGGGAAATCGCGTATCCAAAAACAGCACGACGCCGGAAAGCTCACAGCTATTGAGCGGGTGGAGCTGCTGTTAGACAAAGACAGTTTTGAGGAAATCGGTGCCCTTGTTCGTCATCGATGCAAAGATTTTGGCCTGGATCAGGAGAGTTATCCCGGCGACGGCGTTGTTACCGGTTTCGGGAAAATCAACGGTCGTCCGGTCTATGTTTTTTCACAGGATTTCACCGTATTCGGCGGCTCGCTTTCGGAAACACATGCCGAGAAGATTTGCAAGATTATGGACCTCGCCGTAAAAAACGGCATTCCTGTTATCGGGCTTAATGATTCCGGCGGGGCGCGGATTCAGGAAGGCGTGGCTTCGCTGGGCGGGTATGCTGAGGTTTTCTGGCGCAACAGCATGGCTTCGGGAGTTGTGCCACAGATTTCGGCAATAATGGGCCCGTGCGCGGGGGGAGCGGTGTATTCACCGGCCATCACCGATTTTATTTTTATGGTGCAGGAAACCAGCTTTATGTTTGTCACCGGCCCGAATGTGGTCAAAACAGTTACGCATGAGGAAGTCAGCTCCGAAGACCTCGGCGGCGCTTCGGCCCACAGTACAAAATCCGGCGTGGCTCATTTTTCGACCGATAACGACGCCGATTGCCTGAACCGCATCCGCAAGCTGATGCAGTACCTGCCCCTCAATTGTGAGGAAAAGCCGCCCCTGTCTCCTTCAAAAGATCCGGACAAGGCGTATGCTGAAAAGCTGGATACCTTAGTGCCCGATAATCCCAACAAGCCGTACGACATCAAAGACGTAATTCGCGGCGTTACCGACGAAGGATCGTTTTATGAAGTGCATGAGCATTATGCCGATAACATCGTGGTCGGCTTTGCCCGGCTTGGCGGACGCAGTATCGGCATTGTGGCCAATCAGCCGCTTTCTCTGGCCGGCTGCCTCGATAACAACGCTTCGGTGAAGGGCGCGCGCTTTGTCCGTTTTTGTGATGCCTTCAATATTCCGCTTGTGGTCTTCGAAGATGTACCCGGATTCCTTCCCGGCACAGATCAGGAATGGGGCGGCATTATAAAGCACGGCGCCAAACTCTTGTACGCGTTTTGTGAAGCCACCGTGCCCAAAATGACCGTAATTACGCGTAAAGCATACGGCGGAGCCTATGATGTGATGAACTCCAAGCATATTCGCGCCGATTACAACATCGCATGGCCGTCGGCAGAAATTGCGGTGATGGGAACCAAAGGCGCCGTTGAAATCATCTTTCGCCGTGAAATAAAGAAGGCCGCCAATCCCGAAGCGCGACAGAAAGAACTTGAGGCCGAATATGAAGAAACTTTCGCAAACCCGTACCGTGCGGCTGCACGCGGCTATATAGACGACGTGGTCTTCCCGCATGAAACCCGGACTAAGCTGCTGCGGGCTTTCGAAGTGGTACAGACCAAAGTGGACCGTGTACCCCGGAAAAAACACGACAATCTTCCGCTCTAAGCTTTTGTAATGGATTTATTTAAGACCGGTGAATCGGCGTCTGGAAAATCCGGCGGTAAACCGGCTTACACCCAAAGCGCCCCACTCGCCACGCGGATGCGTCCGCAGGCTCTGAACGAGTACGCCGGTCAGCAACACCTGATCGCCGAAGGCAAACTGCTTCACCGTATGATCACCAGCGGAACCATCGGCTCGGTGATTTTTTACGGCCCGCCGAGCAGCGGAAAAACGACCCTGGCCCACGTCATCGCCAGAGAAACCGATGCCCGCTTTGTGGTATTGAACGCGGTTCTCGACGGAATCAAAGAACTCCGCGCGGTGGTGGATGAAGCAAAAACCAGAGAGCGAATGAACAGCGTACGAACGCTGCTTTTCGTAGATGAAATCCATCGCTGGAATAAGGCCCAGCAGGATGCCCTGCTTCCGCATATTGAATCCGGGCTGCTCACCCTGATCGGCGCAACAACCGAAAATCCATACTATTCGCTGGTGGGTCCGCTGCTGTCACGCTGCCAGCTTTTTGAACTTCACCCTTTTGATGTGGAGGATATCAAGCTGTTGCTACATCGCGCTCTTGACGATGAGGAAAAAGGTCTTGGTCGGTATAAAGTCCGGGTTGAAGAAGACGCGATGCTTCACTTTGCTGAATATGCAGCCGGTGATATCCGAAACGCCCTTAATGCGCTCGAAATGGCGGTCGTGACCACATCACCGGATGAAAACGGGCAGCGGGTAATCGACCTTGAGGTGGCAAAGGCATCCATCCAAAAGCGAAACGTACGTTTTTCCAGGCAGGGTGATGAGCACTATCATTATGCTTCGGCTTTCATTAAATCGCTTCGCGGCTCCGATACCGATGCAGCCTTGCACTGGATGGCCGCCCTGCTCGAAGGCGGCGAGGATCCCAACTTCATTTTTCGTCGTATGCTTATTTTTGCTTCCGAAGATGTAGGCATGGCCGAGCCGAAAGCCCTTGAGCTGGTTCAGGCCGCCTATCGCTCTTTTGAACAATGCGGCCTGCCCGAAGCGCTCTATTTTATGTCTCACGCCTGTATTTACCTGAGTCTGTGCCCGAAAAGTAACAGCACCGCTGCCATTTTCAGCGCCCTCGATCGTATCCGTACGAAGGGTCCGGGGCAGGTTCCCGACTATCTGAAAGACAAAACCGCCAACAAGCTAAAGGCCCGCTACGAGGGCGACGCCAACGCATCCGAAGCATACCTCTATCCCCATGATTATCCGGGAAATTGGGTGAAACAGCGCTATCTTCCTGATGATGTGGGAAACTCCCCCTATTACAATCCGGGTGATAATCCTGTAGAGAATAAATTTAACCAGCGGTTGCGTCAACTTCGCAAAGAAAACGATTCATCTAAAGATTGAGTTGATGATATGAA
>PXDL01000252.1 GCA_003566395.1 Balneolia bacterium
CACCAGGTGCACATATGCGAGGCCGGTGTTCAGGAAAAGCGGCCCGGAGTAAAATCCTGAAGCTTCAATTTCCAGAAAAAGATCAAGAGCGGCATCATATTCACGTTGCTCAAGCATGAAGTTGGCCCGGTTAAACTGCTGCTGCACCTCCTCGTTTTCAACAGCCGCCTGGACCGGATATGAAAGGATAGCGGGCAACAAAAGGAGCAGCATCCCAAAAAAAACCTGTTTGCAAAAGGGGCGAATACCTGCTGCGCTCATTTCAAATTTCTCTTTAACAGTTCGATGAGGGCTTCGGCTTCGGCGCGGTCCTGTTGCCAGCTCAGCCGGCCTTCACCGGGCGCATAGGTAATATCGGACATATGGCTGAGAAAACGATCGAGCCTGTTTAACAGCGCCTGATCTGCATTTTGCTCCCGTACTTTACTCACCAGATAGGCATTAGACAGGCCGGTTTCGGACAAGTTGAGACGGTCGGAAATAAATCCGGTAACGGAGATATAAAGATGATGGAATGCATTTTTCCAGGCTTCTCCTGCGGCTTGTTCATCGGCCTGAGCAAGACGGGCGGAAGCCGTTTGTGTGGCTTTGCGAGATCGCATAAATGCCCGGTCTGTTTGCAGACGGTCGAGATACCGGCGCCGGGCATAACCCGCTGAAAGAACAAGAACGGGAAGAATTCCAAGTATTAAATACCATAATCTCCTGTTCTGAACCCCTGCACCTGCCTGAATCCAGTTGGCAACTCCTGTGGCGGGATTAAGTCTGATGCGGGTGTCTTCAACAAATAAAAACTCCTGATCAGGATCGCGGAGAACAGCAAGCTGAACTTCGGGCAGCTCCCGGTAACGGTATCTGGCGGCATCCGGATCAAACCAATACACGCGGGCCGCAGGAAGAGTAAAATTACCTACTCTTCGGGCAATCCAGGTATCGGTAAAGGTTTTGGTGCCTTCTATACCCTCGGGCGTATTCCTGATGTCGGTCTGTTCCGACGGCCTGAAGCGCTCATATCCGGCCGGAATTTCATACTGCGGCTGATTAATCAGGTTGATGTTGCCCTTACCCGAAAACCGGGTTTCAATTTCCAGCGGCTCACCTATTACAACCTCACTCCGGGCCACGGTCCGGCTCACGCTGAAGTTACCCACCGCTCCCGTAAACCCTATGGGTTGAGGCTGAGGCAGCTGTTTTACGTTAAGCTCCATCGCTTCGGTTTGCAAATCAACTGAACGCTGTGTTCGTCCAAATCCATCGAAAAAACGTGATGTATCACCAAAACGACTTGTGGGCCGCAAATTTACACTGACACGGTAGGAGCCCAGGCTTACGGTTCCGGAACGGGTGGGAAACAGGGCATAGCTCATCAAAACGGCCCGTCTGTACTGAATCCCGTTTATAATTACGGTTTCGGCCCGCGGCCCGCGGCCATCGGTAAGACGCTCCGTCCAAAATCCCTCCGTTCGCCAGGAAGCCGCCGGCTGATACGAGGTGACGCTTATCTCACTCTTGAAATAAAGGACGACTTTTGCATTGACCTGCTCACCGGCAAAAGGTGTTTCATTGGAAAGCTCAAGCCTCAGATAGACATCCCTGTCTTCCTGATGATGCTGCTGCATCTGATCACGATCAAGCACTTCAAGAGAAATTTCATTCGTCCTGTAAATCCGGCCGCCTGCTTCAAGCTCTATGGCCGGTATGGTGATGGTCCCCGGTTGATCTGCCTGCAGGGTAAAGCGATATCCGCTGGTTGACGTAGCAACGCCGTTTACCAGAGAGAAGCTGTTGGTACTGGTAGGAATGGGTGAAAGAAGCCGAAGCCCTTCAATTTCAGGTAGCTCCGGGCGCGAGACACGAACCATAGACGGACCGCTCACTTCCACATTCAGGATGAAGCGCTCTCCGACGAAAATTCTGGATGTGTTTACGCTCGCACTCGCGGTAATTTCATCATCGGCTATTTTTAAAGGAGCACTATGGGCCGAAAGTGCGATGAAGCAGAACAACAGTGAAAGCATCGCGGAGGTCATCACCCTGCAGGAAATAAACAGTTGAAGCATCAGGTTCACCAGTCTTTTTCCGACCTCTCACCAGGTTCGGCAAGGTCTTTCAGAAAGTCCCGGATCAAATCCTGTTCACGGCTGCTCAGGGCATTCAAAAGCTGTTCGGCTTCCTGCTGGGTCATCTCCCCGGGAAGAGGCTGTGGCTGGGAATCGTCATCACCCTGCCCTTCCGAAGGGTCGGATGGAGAAGGCTCTCCCGGCCGGTCTTCCGGCTGTTCATCGGCTCCCTGTTGCTGTTGATCCTGATCACCGCTATCGTCGTCTCCGGGCTGAGGCTGTTGCTGCTGCCGGCCGTCGCCGTCCTGCGGGTCATCCTGATCCTGCTGTGGTTGCTGCTGGGGCGGCGGGGGCTGCTGTAGTTGTCTCCTGGCGTATTCAAAATTGTGGGCGGAGTCTTCATCGTCCGGATTTTGCCGCAGCGCCTGCTGATAGCGTTCGGCTGCTTCCTGCCACTCCTGCTCCATCGCTTTTATATTCCCGATGTTATAATCGGCAAGCGACCTGCTTTCAGGATCGCTGCTCAGTGATTTAAAGCGCTCGTAGGATTGCACGGCTTCTTCAAGCTCACCCTGACGCGCCAGCGCGTTGCCGAGGTTGAAGTGCAGACGTGCGTCTCCGGGATTTTCGCGAATGGCATCCCGGTAGGCTTCGACCGCTTCTTCAAAACGGCCTTCTTCGTAAGCCTGATTTGCCTGTCGCGCGCGGTCAGGTACGGCAGCAAGCAGAAAAACGGAAATAAAAAGTAGCCAAATACGAAACATAAAAGGATATTCACATCATTGATGCAGATAACGACACGGCGGCAGCTTTGCGCACCCACCGGGATTTTTAACGCAGAAGAGGCCGTTCTGGTTTATCTGCCAAGCCGGGAATTTTCTACAAATAGCATCAGTCCATGTTCTCGGCCAGTGCCATGACTTCGTCGCTCATCTGCATATTGGTAAAGACGTTGGTAACGTCGTCATGAGCTTCGAATTTATCCATCAGCTTGAGATTTGAGAGGGCGGTATCGGCATCCACTGAAACTTCCGTAGCCGGTATGCGCTGCAATTCGGCCGAGTCGATAGAATAGCCGGCCTCCTCCAACCCTTTGCGCACGGCATACAGCTGCTCTCGGGTAGTTGTGATCTCGAACGTGTCGTCTTCATGTTTTACATCCTCGGCACCGGCATCGATTGCGGTAAGCATCACCTCTTCTTCGTCAAGTCCTTCGGTTTTAATAAGTATGATGCCTTTTTGATCGAAAAGATAGGCCACCGAACCGTTCGTACCCATGTTACCGCCATGTTTGGAAAAAGTATGACGGATTTCGCTTACCGTGCGGTTGTTGTTATCGGTGGTGCACTCCACAAAATAGGCCACGCCGCCGGGACCATACCCCTCGAAGGTGACTTCTTCATAGCTCTCACCCTCAAGTTCACCGGTACCCTTTTTAATGGCACGCTCGATGTTGTCTTTGGGCATATTGGCCGATTTGGCGTTCTCGACGGCAAGGCTAAGCCTCGGATTGGTTTCCGCGTCGCCTCCGCCCTCACGTGCTGCAACCGTCAACTCACGGATGATGCGCGTAAACGCCTTGGACCTGGCTGCATCCTGCCGCGCCTTGCGATGTTTAATATTTGCCCATTTGGAATGTCCTGCCATAATCGTCCTGTTTAATCAGCTATTGGGTTGAAGAGTAGAAAAACTCGGGTTTTCAGCTATTTATACGGGGTGTCAGGAATTGATGCCCCGTATAGAATCTTGTTTTTCGCAAGTTTTGAATATACACATTACTGGCCTGCTGCTCAATATTCACTACGCAAGGCGGCATCTAAAGCTACAAATGTTTCTAATTCGCGGTGCGATCAGGTTTCAGTCTATATGCTTTAGGAAATGAAGGTGCTTACCTCCGTCATGGTTAATTCCTCACATAAAAATCACGGTTGCCCGGTTAAAACAGCGAACTCTTAAAAAGGGAAAGGTAGAATCACTGAGCGGCTATTTGTTGAGTAAATCGTAATCATCCCCCATAGGTTTGATATGATCATGTAGCTCCGATGTCGAAATAAGCTTCTTTTACCTTTTGTGCGGACAAAGTATCAGTGAACAGTATCAGGTCACAGTATCAGTTGTAAGCCCAAATTAATATATGATTTAGCCATATTCTGATATTTGAATAATTTTCTTTTTGAGAATCATTCACCATTCAAAATTAGGAGCTGAGCGACCTAACGCCATTTTTTCACAAGGCCGGATTAGATTCTTTATGTCGAGCTATCAGGAGGATATCAACCTTATTGCCTGGCTTCTACCCATTCACATCTCAAATTCAAAATAGTTCCTTATCCTTTCAAAACTGCATTAATGCTTGTAAAGGGCATGAACGCTGGAGCGGAAAAATCAGTATCATACTTATATAATTCGTTTTTAATATTAGATCTGCACATGAATATCGGAATTGTTTGTTATCCCACTTACGGCGGAAGCGGCGTAGTAGCTACCGAGCTCGGTATCGGCCTTGCCAAGAAGGGCCACAAAGTACACTTTTTAAGCTATGCGCGTCCGCAGCGGCTCAATGAATTTGAGTCAAATATTGACTTCCATGAAGTGGCTGTAAACGTGTATCCGCTTTTCGAGTACCCTCCCTACGATCTGGCTCTGGCCAGTCATATGGTTGATCTTATTAAGTATCAGAAGCTGGATGTCCTTCACGTACATTACGCCATTCCGCATGCTACCAGCGCCTATCTGGCTAAAAAGATTCTGGGTGATGCGGGCAAGCACGTAGCGATCATCACCACTCTGCACGGAACTGACATCACCATTGTAGGCTCGGACCCCAGTTATTTGCCCGTGGTGGAGTTTTCCATCAACCAAAGTGACAGCGTGACCGCGGTTTCTGAATACCTTAGAGATGAAACCTACGAAAAGTTCGGTACCACCCGGAATATTCACGTTATCCCCAACTTCGTGGATATGGATCGGTTTCAACGGGTGGAGCGCTCTCATTTTAGAAAAGCCATTTGCCCCAACGACGAGTTTGTGCTTACCCACGTTTCCAATTTCCGCAAAGTAAAGCGGGTTACCGATGCTGTTGATGTTTTCCATCGGGTACTGAACTCCGGAATTAAGGCTAAACTGCTGCTTGTGGGCGACGGGCCTGACCGTGTGAATGTTGAAACGCGCTGCCGGGAGTTGGGTATTTGCGATCAGGTCAGGATGCTGGGCAAGCAGGAAAAAGTAGAAGAAATTTTATCCACCTCCGATCTTTTTCTGATGCCGTCCGGCTCAGAAACCTTCGGACTGGCCGCTCTTGAAGCCATGAGCTGCAGCGTTCCGGTAATCAGCTCGGATGTAGGCGGGCTGCCGGGGCTTAACATTGACGGCGAAACCGGCTTTGTATGTCCGCTGGGTGATGTGGATGAGATGGGGCGTAAAGCGATCTCCCTGCTTCGGGATAAAGAAAAGCTTTCCACTTTTTCAAAAGCAGCGCGAAAACGGGCCGAAGAGTTTGAGCTCTCCAAGATCGTGGCCCAATATGAGCAGCACTACGAATATGTAATAGGCAAGATGAAGGAGAGAGAACTGGTATAGCTATGCTTGAGAGCGGAACAGTCTGTTGACGTGAAAAAAAATCATCAAAACTAACAAAACACGGGTGACCGGTTACAGGTCACAGTATCAGTGAACAGTATCAGTGAACAGTATCAGTTGTAAGTACTTATTAATATATGATTTAGCTATATTCTGATATCTGAATAATTTTCTTTGTGAGAATCATTCACCATCCACCATTCAAAATTGGGAGCGGAGCGACCTGCGCCATTTTTTTACAAGGCCGGAATTGATTCCTTAAATCAAACTATGAACAGGATTTCAGCTTTTTTGCCTCGGCATCTACCCATTCTTAACTAAAATTCAAAAAAGTAAAAACTCCGGCTCTAAACTACTTCAGTGCACGGAACTTCGTAGTTTGGTCGGAACAA
>PXDL01000380.1 GCA_003566395.1 Balneolia bacterium
GCCACATTAACCGGAAATACATACTCGGCCTCCACGACATCAGATTCCAGCTCGCCGTCTATGGCGATGACTTTAAGGGTGACGGCTCCGTTGCCGTCTTCGAGCGTAATTCCTTCACTGTTGTCATACTCCGAACTTTCTGAAGTCGGGTCGTTACCGTCTGTGGTAAAGTAAAGGGTTGCTGTTTCGCTGAAATCCTCGAAGTTGCTTACAAATACAGTCTGGTCTTCGAAATAAGTGCCGGAAGACAACGAAAGCTCGGGGTTGAAAATATCCGGTGGTACAAAGTCTACTGTCATACCATCGAGTCGGACATCGTTGATTCTAAATTGTCCACCTCCACCGTCCCAACCCTTAATTTGAACTTCAACATCTGTGAGATTGGTAAACCCGGAAAGCTCCTGACTGAAACTCAGAACTTCATTTGCATTCACGTTTAATAACTCGTCGACAACCTGTCCATTTATTTCAACCGTGATTTTCTCAGGGCCTGCACCTGTTCTCCGATAATCGAAGGAAAGGTCCGTTAAATCAAAAGCATAATCAGGTTCCGCCTCAACAGTAAAGAAAAAATACTTGGCATCATCAGCAGAAGTTTCTCCCCAGCCGCCATTTCCCTGAGCATATGGCACACCTGAACCTCCCCAAGCGCCACTATTGAATTCCCCAAAAACGACACTTCCATCACTAACAGAAAAATCTGATGTAATTGAGTTTTCCGGCACCAGGTTAGGTTCAACACTTTCACCGGTAAACTCATATATCAAGAAATTTGGCACATCAGGCTCTTCCTCTTCTTCGGCTTCCTGAACTAAAATATTATCAACTCTCACGGTAGTCGTATTGCCGGGATCAACTCCGGTATATCTGAATGCAATTCGTATCTCTCCGCTATATTCGGAAAGATCTAATGTACCTGCACTATTGAAGCTATCCTCGGTGGGGATTTCCAAAGATGAAGTAACATCGGTAAATGTAGCTTCACCAAAATTTGTACCATCATAATCCTCAGATATATACACTCTGAGGACGTTGTCTGCGAAAAATCTTTTTTGAACATCAAAAGTTAACTCAGGTGAGTCGGCCTCACTCAAATCAATCGCGGGAGTTATCATATATGCATCAACTTCGCCACCGGATCCAAATGATGTGATTGTCGCAAAGTTATTACTCGAAAATGTACCAATCTCCCATACCCTTTCACCTTCCACAACTTCGCTGCTCCAACCGGTAAGTACGGTATGAACATCATCACCCGAACTTCCGCTTTCAAAATCTTCAAAGTAAATCTCCTGCGCCTGCACCGAACCATGCAAACCCAATCCAAAAAACAAAACCAGTGTGAATAGTCCGGTGAGCAGCGATTTAAGCCTGTATCCTTGTTCCATCATTATTTTCCTATTAGTTGATTGATATATTCAGCGAGCCACAAGCCGGCCGGGCACCACACAATCTATTTGCCGGCTACCTGCTTTCAATTCTATTCTATCAGTATTAAAGCTAACTGTCTTAAATGTAACTTCGACCTGTATTGTTAGTTAGAGCTCTGCTGAACAACGCCATATGCGTGTATGTCCTGAGAGTTTTAGTTAAATTAATATATATCGTTTAAAGTACAAATTAACGATATGTAAATACAGGCCTGAAATAAGTCAGGCCGCCGCATCGGAATGCAGCAGCCTGAGAATAGCCTGAACTGCGATTCACCTCATCTTCAGGGGCGTGCGCAGCAATATAAATTAATGGTATGATTTCCGGCAACGGGCCGGGCGCCAGGTTCCGCCGGGGCGGATTATTCGCTTCCTTCTATGCGCTCGCGGTAGGTATCGGTAATCTCAAACAGCCCGTTGGTGAGCGCGCCTTTTCCGCTGTCTATCCACCAGCCGGGAACCTGTCCGTACGTAAACTCGAAAATCAGTTCATTGAAGTAGTTCTTTACCGATGCCCGGAGTTCCTCGAGGCTCAGGTCGTTGTCGTCGCGCTGAGAGCGTGTAAACAGGTCCTGACGGGAAACGCTGTAGTAGAAATAATCGAACTGAAGCAGCGACAGCAAATCGTGGAACGGAACCACCACCTTTTCACCGCTGAACGGAATGCCTTTCTCGTTGAGCATGGCGATCGAACTTTCCTCCTGCAGATCAATCATAAAGGCAAAATCGTGCGGGAAAATTTCCACCGGGCGGTTGTCTTCGTAATCGGCTTCGGAATTGAACAGCGCCGGGGCGAAAATGAGGGTGGTCGGCTTTATACCGAAGCCGGTTTCATCATGGTAAAAAACGAGCTCCAGCTGAAACAGGTTCACATCTTCGAGGTTCTCGAAATCAGGGGCCGCCTGACTCACCCGTACAATCCGGTTCTGGAAATTGCTGAAAAAGAAAGGCGCCGATTGTGCGGCGGCTCCTGAAAACTGAGAGGACACAACGCGGTCGAAATTATCGGACAGGTAGCCGGGGAGCTGATCGCTATCGATTTGCTCATTCTTCACATAAATATTTTGCTGACCGCGGATTTCGGCCGGACGCACACTGTACACATTAATTTCATCATTTTTGATGGCCTCGCTGAGCGAATCGCGAAATACTTCCCAAAAGTTGGCTGCCACATTCGAAAAATGAATGTTTTCGCGCGTCAGGATTTCATCCGGCTGAGCGCCGATTCTGTCGTGCTGCAGCATCTGATTGAAGGAATCGAAGGGTTCAATCACGCTCATCACGCGCACGGTCCGCTGCCAGTTCACCCCTTCCGATACGGGATCGATCTGAGCGTGTGCGGTGAAGGAGGTGAAGCCCATCACCAAAATTAAGCTAACACACAACTTGTTTAAATTCGCCATCATATAATATGTGAAGGGTTTTGAAATTATCGCGTACGTACCGCAAAGTTATTGACAAAGCCGTCGGTCTGTGGGATTCGGCGGTTCTCAAAATTTATGCGTTCCAGACGTTGAATAAAAATACTTATTTGGTTTACCTGCCCGCTGATATTAGGGTTCAGGTCGGCCATGATAAACGGGCCGTACACATACTGGCCAAGCTGCTGGCTCCGTGCCCTGTTAAAATTGATAACACCGGAAGGCACATCGTAGGTTGAAATAACCTGGCCCGGAATGGCAAAAGCAATCCCGATATCAGATAACTCATAGCGGGCGTCTTCGGGGAAATCGTTATAGAACTGCCGGTCGGGCACCACGGCCAGCTCCAGCTGATCATTGAACGGATTGATGACCTCGTTCGGGCCGATCGGGCCTGAACCGTCCGTACGACGCAATACAAGCTGAGGCGGAGGTGGAGGTACCACGGAAAACTCGCGGGTATCGAGGGTAACCAGTTCGCCGGCCTGATTTCTGCGCTGAATCCGAACCCTGGTGGATTCCCCGACGGGCGTCCACGTCAGCCTGTTTCCCTGAACGGTCTGATTTCGGGAAGATTCATGCAGAACA
Organism: Balneolia bacterium; assembly: GCA_003566395.1. GTDB lineage: Bacteria > Bacteroidota > Rhodothermia > Balneolales > Cyclonatronaceae > Cyclonatronum. The sequence goes on from PXDL01000380.1 coordinate 3,440, forward strand.
ATATCGCTGTCGGATACTCCGGGAACCAGGAATGTAAGGTCGTTACGACTGTTCTGAACCAGACGCTGAGGGGCGTTACTGATAACCTGAACGGTGGGCCGGCGAACCCGGAAGGATTGCTCAAACGTCTTTTGAAACTCCTCCTGATCCACAATGGAAGTAAGGGTCACTCTTCCGCTGAAGCTGAGTTCTTTTTCAAGAACGTCGTCGGGTTCATCGGCAAATACGTTTTCGGTATTAAATACGAACCTTCGGGATTCTTCATCGAAATAGAGTCCTTCGGGGCCGTCGGTTATCTCAACGCGCGGCCGCGCCAGCGATTCAATGCCCCCACGGCGTAAAGCCGGCGCCGTTGCATGCTGCTGAGGCGAAATGGCGTCATATAAAATCTGAGCCTCAAACATATCGCCTGAGAACAGAGAGCGCTCTACAGGTACGGCAACGGCATCAAGGTTTCGTTCGCTGATAGTCAGAGAGCCTTCTTCAAGTTCGTAGGTTGACATTGCATACAGCAAAATCGGCAGGTAGATCGCTGTCATAAAGTTCAGGCGCAGCATAATGATGCTGCTTCCGCGTGCTCCAGCCATAGTACTTCGGGTATTAGATTTTTAGATCAGAACTGCAAACCGGTATATCCGGATGCAAATCAGAAATTTTTAAACTTCTCGGAAACTCTGTTTATTTCAACCTGGAATTGCTCCATTCCACGGTAGGCGGCTTCAAGCTGCTCGCTCATTCTGTCGGTATTGGCAGAAAGCTCGGTGGCATCAAGCTGTTCGAAACTTTTCAGCCTGGCGTCCATTTCCTTCATATTCTCAGAAAACTGTTTTAGCGACTGGCCGATTTCATCAAGTGAACCGTAAGCCATATTGGTCTGTTGCAACAGTTTACGGGTTCGTTCGAAGTCGGCTGTAAGCGACAGGGCCAGCTCCTTCATTTGAGCATCGAGTTCGGTACTGAGCTTTTGCTCGATAATCTCACGTACCGATTCGGGAAGCTGCATATTTACGGTTACCTTTTCGCGTGATTCAAGGGCGTGGGCGGCAAAATCCTCGACTTCTTCGCGCATCTGCTTGGTAGGGTACACTTCTTTATAGCTTTCACCTTTTATGAAACCCATAATGATGAATACCACACATTCGCCGAGAAAACCGATGGGCATAAACGTACGGAAAAGCCAGTCGGCCGTTTCCGGACCTACCATACCCCAGAACGGTTCATCCCAGAGTTTCATCAATACGCCGAAAATAGCCAGGGCTCCGAACAGGCCAACAAAGAACTGATCCCAGCGAAAAGAGCGGTAGGGATAATAAATCGGTATATCGTCAGGCCTGAGCCTGTCTTCCAAGAGTGATGCCATATTTAAGTTAGATTAGGTTTCCGGGTGTTGCATGAATATGTTGGGGTTTAACCGAAACCCGGAACAGCAGTTCCGGGTTTCCGGTCATCGAATAGATTGTTCAGCCGAGCGTGCAATTCGAAATCCGATAGCCGTGCTTGCCCGATGTTTATTTGAAAAATTACGTACACCCGAGCCGATAAAAAACTCCGATGACTTCCAGGATCCACCCCGGTGAATCTTCCGTATTTCGCGAATATTATTATAAGTAGGACTCACAAAACTAAAGGCCTGCTCGTCTCCACCAAGCATCGAGTAAGCGGGGCTCCACGAATCCTGAACCCACTCCGAAACGTTTCCGGCCATATCGTACAGACCGAAATCGTTGGCGCTGAATGAGCCTACGGGTGCCATTATCAGATGGCCGTCTTCATCATAAATGCCGTCGGCCTGTCTGAAGTTTGCTCTGAAAGATCCGTCCTGCCGCATGGCTGATTCTCCGTCCCAGGGAAAGAAACGTCCTGAAATTCCGGATTTAGCCGCGAATTCCCACTCCGCTTCACTGGGAAGCCGCATGTCGGCCCAGGCTGCAAACAGAGCCGCCTGATACCAGTTTACAGCCACAACGGGATATTCTAAAAATTCATTGCTGAAAAAATAAGTTTCGTACCGGATGAGGTCATGCAGGCCGTCTTCCACCCACACGGAGCGGTCGGGCATCAGGTAGCTGACATCGGACAGGTTCGGCGGGTTGTTGTACCCGTCCGGAAAAGAGTCAAGGCCGGCTTTTTGTTTGAGTTCTTCCCAGCTCATTCGCTGTTCCGGCCTCACACCAGCCAGCGTATCAACACGGGCCGCCGCTATGCCGTCCTGATTTCGTATATCCACGCCCATAGACTCCAGAAAGATGCGGTACTCTTTAACGGTCACCTCGTTTATACCGATCTCAAACGGGTAAATGACCACTTCACGCTGCCCGGATGCCTGAATGTTCATTCTGTCAACGGTCGTATAACCCATTGTAAATTTAGAATTCGGAACGCGTGCCACGGTTGTGGCTACTGAATCTCTACGATTTATGTAGTGATCCCGGAATTCCACATTTTCTGCAAGAGGGTTAAATCTTAAACCACGGGAATCTCTGTAAATAAGCATCCCGTTGGAAGCGTCGGCTATCCGGCGTGCTTCTTCCGAACTCAGGTTGGAAAAGTCTGCCCGGCCCGGTCCACGGGTGGTGGTTCGCACGACTCTTTCCCTTCGGTGAAAAGGAACCATGACTCCAACCGATGCCATATTAAGGGCATTTGCAGTCGGTGTATCCCCGATTTCGTCGGTCATGGCATCGAAGTAGGGGCTCAAAAAATTTATGTGATTATACTGGCCGAAGAATTCAAACCCGTAAATCCAGGTACCGATCTTCATACCGAGGTTAACGGAAGGCAGGAAATCAGGGATTGATTCGCCGGCATTCAAAATGCCGTCAACTTCTTTAAGCTTAATATTCTGATACCTGTCGAACATCCCTCCAAAAGCCCCGGCTGACGTAGTGACATTTACGATTTCACCCTCTGTGTTCATTAAATAATCGGTCCGGGGGTTATGCAGATAATACCCTACATCAATAGTGGGTTCCAGGTAGGCGATATCGAGAATATTAAAGAAAAATCCTACCCCCGCTTTTGGTCCGATTGCGTTATTCTGAACGTTTCCGAACGAGAGGCCGCCTTCGGTTCGCCCTGCCCGGTCAATAACTCTGTTATCGGGAAAGGTCTCGGAATTATGGCTGTACCAGTCGATACCAATGCGTCCCTTAAGCTGTAAATATCCATCTACATACGAAAGAAGCGGACGACTGAAAGTGGCAGAGAACATAAATCCACGGGGGGGAAACGGGTGATTTACCTCATACCTCCTGATGTTACCGTTGTAAGCTCCCCATCCGCCGACAAACTCAACCGACCAGTCGGAGAACAACAATTCTGTTATTGAACGGCTTTCTTCTTGCTGCACGAAGGCGTCTTGCTGGGACGTTAAATGCGTCGGATTAAAAAAAATTAACACACCAAGCGTCAGAACAGCGAAAATCGCTCTGCAACACCTGAAGCGGTATTTTAAAGTATAAGAATCTCTTTCCACGTACGAAGTATCTGAAAACTTGCAATTAAGATGAATAAGGCATGTATGTATAAGAAAGTGAAAGCCGATGCGCACACGAATACGCCGGCAGGTTTACACCACACAATCGTTATTTAGCCAGTCTGTCTATAAGTTCTAAATTATAGACAATTTTACTGATACGCAAAATGAAAATTCCTTACAGAATGATTTGTGATTCAGGCTTGTTATGGGAAATTAAATTCTTCTTTTGGTAACCCTTTTTGTATTTTAACATTCGATAACCACTGAACCGGGACTGACCCGCACCTACACTATTTATGGAAAAACTGACAGGCGCAGAAATTCAGAAGCAGCAGGATTTCAACGATGAAATGATACCCCATCTTGATGCTATCTACAATTTTGCTCTGCGTCTTACATCCGACCCTAATGACGCTGAAGACCTGGTTCAGGATACTATAGTCAAGGCTTTTCGGTTTTTCAGCAGTTACGAGAAAGGCACCAATGCCAAAGCATGGTTGTTTCGTATTCTCAAGAATTCTTACATCAATAATTACCGAAAAAAATCGAAACAACCTCATCAGGTAGATTATTCCGAGATTTCGCAATACTATGAGAGCATCCGCAGTGAGCAGTCCGAAACCACCGATCTCGAAGATTTGATGTTTCGCGAAATGCTCGACGACGATGTAACCACAGCCCTGACCGAACTTCCGGAAGATTTCCGCACGGTTGTGCTGTTATGCGATGTGGAAGGCTTCACCTATGAAGAGATCGCCAACATGCTTGATGTACCCATAGGGACTATTCGCTCCCGCCTTCACCGCGGACGTAATCTGCTTCGCGGTCGCCTTCTCGAATACGCCGAAAAACGGGGATTCAACCGGGACTGAGTTTTTCAGTGTGTCAGATTTTCAGTGTGTCAGGGGGACAGTATAATTTTTCAGAATCGGGTTGCGGGAAGAACCAACTTCTATTCTCTGTGGGAATCTTTGTCTCCTCCTCAATTTTGAATTTTGAATTCTTCTCTTCTCACCGGCTCTCCGTGATTTGAACGTCATGTTTTAGCGGTAGTTCGATGCGGAAAACGGTTCCCTGATTTTGCCCTGAACGGTAGATATAGATGCGTCCACCGTGATACTCTTCTATGATTCGCCTGGCCAGGCTCAGGCCAAGTCCCCATCCTCTCTTTTTTGTACTGAAACCCGGGCTGAACACTTCTTTGTGCAGTTTCCGCTCTATTCCTTTTCCTGTGTCCTGAATATCTATCTGCAGGAGGCCTTCACGCTCAACCGAAGCAACTCTTACGTATCCTTTTTCAGTGGCATCGAAAGCGTTTTTGATCAGGTTTTCAATTGCCCACGTAAAAAGCTGCTCATTCAGCTCCACTCTTGCTTCCATCTCGATGTCCCGCTCAAACCCTATTTTACCGCCAAGCTGAGGTAATCTGCGGCTCATATATGCACACACATTGCTAAGCACAGGTCCGGCCCGCATCACTTTCAGCTCCGGTTCGGAACCTATCTTGTTGAAACGATCAGCGATGCTTTGAAGGCGCTCCACGTCATTTTCCAGCTCGTGGATTACCGAAAGCATCTGCTCATTATCTCCGGCGGTATCTTTGAGCAGCGCCACCCAGCCCATCAGGCTTGAAATCGGTGTTCCAAGCTGATGCGCAGACTCACGGGCCATACCCACCCAGAGCTTGCTTTGTTCATTCCGTTTAATACTGCTCAGGCTGGCGTACCCCAAACCGAGAAAAAGGGCCAGTAAGCCGAACTGAATGTACGGAAAAAACTGAAGCGTACTTACCAGCGCGCTGTTTCCATAATACAACCACTGCTCTTCCCGGTTATCGCCGCCCCCTACAGTAAATGTGATGGGATCGTTTACCTGCCTGAATTTCTGTATCAGATTGTCGTCGATGTTGGCTTCACGAATATTCCGATGATGCACGATCTGACCCGCCTCGTTAACCACCACTGAAGGAATTTCAAACAGATTATTGATAATGACTTCATTGGCCACAAAATCGAGCCCTGCGTTGCTAAGTTCGGACTGAACCCGGTTAATCACTTCCATCCATCTGCGCTTGAAATCCGGGCCTATCAAAGGATGGGTATCGATTTCGGTGAGGGTTCGGTCAAGCAACTCCTGGGACTGCTGATACTGTTCAACCGAAATATAAGCCGAGGCCTTGGCCCACAGCTCCGTGCTTTCCCGTTCGTTATCCTGAATCTGAATAATCAGGTACTGGGTGTATATAAATGAACCGATAGCAAGCAGAACCAAAAAGCTGATGATAAACACTTTAATTCTGAAGCTCTTCGCAGAGGAAGCGGAAAAGTATTTCATAAGGGTGAAATGGTACGAGGAAAGTGTAACATCAGGCGGGAGTTTGTTCCCGAATCCGGGGACCTTCTTCAACGTGGAAACGACGGTTTATTTTGCCGTCGGCGGGAATTAAACCACGAAAAGGCGCATCATTCGCGGCCGTAATAAACGACTGACCCTCGTGAGCGGCCAGCATATCGGTGAGTACGTTGATTTTTGCAGCATCAAGATCACCAAAGACATCATCAAGCAAAAAAACAGGCTGGTCTTCCAATACATCGTTGAAATAGGAAAGTTCGGCAAGTTTTAGAGCAAGTGCAAACAGCCTGTGCTGTCCCTGAGAGCCGAATTTGCGCAGCTCCATCTCATCCAGAAAAAAAATCAGGTCGTCGCGATGCGGCCCAACGAGAGTCAGCTGCCGCTCGATTTCCCGCCCCCGGTTTTGCTCAAGCAGCCCGAGATAGGTTTCGGCAATGACTTCTTCCGAATCTTCATCACCCAAACCGTCTATCGTTTTATAGGTGAAAGACGGTTTTAATCCGATACCTGAAATACGGCGGTAGCTTTCTTCCAGAAAATTCTCAAAAACAGACAGAACAGCCTTGCGTTTAGCAATGATGCGCGCCCCGCTTGCAGCAAGCTGAGCATCCCAGGGTTCAAGCTGAATTTCAAGTAAATCCGGGCGGATATTTGGTACGGATAAAAGCCGGTTCCGCTGCTTCATTACCTTCCGATATTCCAGCAAATCCGACAGATAGCTTCGTGAAACCTGACTAATCATTGCGTCAAGAAACGAACGGCGTTCGGCCGGGCCTTCATTGGTTAAACGTTTGTCTTCCGGGGAGAGCACCACTACAGGTATCATACCGATCAGATCGGACAGGCGCCCGAGCGGACTGTCGTTCACGCTAAAGGTTTTGCCTTCGCCCCGCTGCCAGGTGCAGGAAACGGTAAACGAGCTTCTGATGCTTCCACTCACCCTTGCGGAAACCAAAAAGGAAGAGTGCCCCTTCTCAACCACGTAGGAATCTGAATTGGTAGAAAAGCTCCGGCTCATACATAAATAATGAATGCCGTCGATCAGGTTTGTTTTCCCCATCCCGTTCTTACCGGTAATCAGATTGATTCCGGACCCGAACTCAATTTTTGTATCGGAGTGGTTCCGGTATCGGGATAAATGAAGGGATTCAATCTGCATACATTAGTTCAGGGCGGTGCGGGTAGATGGCATCAGGCGGAGTCAGTTCCCGGACGATTTGTTCCCGGAATCTTCCTTCGGACGCGCCTCATTAACTACCAGCGTACGTTCCATGAACACCGTGTTATTGAGTTTGTCAATGGCTACCCGGCCCTGCTGCTCATCTTCAAGCTCCACAAAGCCAAAACCCTTGGATCGCCCGGTCTTTTTTTCTTTTATGACGACCGCTTTCTTTACATCTCCAAAATAAGCAAACAGTGTTTCGAGATCCTGCTCTGTTGCTTTCCAGGCAAGATTTCCAACATAAATATTCATAATAGATAAAAACGTCGTTAGCCGGCCCTTCGGCCGGAAGCACAACCGGCACAGTGCTTCAATACTTAAAAAAGTTCATTTAACATCCAATCCCGAAAGGTAGAGAACACGCTTCGAAACACAGGCAATTCACAGGTTGAAAAGCCTTCTGTAAAAAAGGCTGCAGAACATCATAACTATGAAAGTCCCGCAGCCTTGAGATTGTTACACTAAGAACACGTTCTCATGTAGTGAACCGGCGGGTCGGCCGCCGGAACCGAAGTCGGTTCACTGCGGGTAAGATCAGACTCCGAAGACTTCGTGGCCCAAAAAGATAGCCTGTTCGCCCAGCTGCTCTTCAATGCGAAGGAGTTGGTTATATTTGGCAATCCGGTCGGTACGGCTCATTGAACCTGTTTTGATTTGGCCAGCGTTGGTTGCGACGGCCAGATCGGCAATGGTGGTATCTTCGGTTTCTCCGGAACGATGGCTGATTACGGCCGTATAGCCGTTTTTATGCGCCATTTCAATCGCATCCAGGGTTTCTGTAAGCGTCCCGATCTGATTTACTTTAATCAGGATGGAGTTGGCCACGCCTTTTTCAATACCACGTGCAAGAATCTCGGTATTGGTTACAAACAGGTCGTCGCCCACAAGCTGAGTGTTATCTCCGATAGCATCGGTCAGAATTTTCCAGCCGTCCCAGTCGGCTTCGTCCATGCCGTCTTCGATGGAGATAATCGGGTATTTACTTCTCCATTCTTTCCAGAACTCGGCCATTTCTTCAGAGCTGCGCTTGCTGCCGTCGCTCCAGCGGAATTCATACAATCCGGTATCTTTATTGTAAAATTCGGAGGCCGCCGGGTCGAGAGCCAGCAGTACATCGTCCTCGGGCTTATATCCTGCATTTTCCACGGCTTTCAGGATAACTTCAACCGCTTCTTCGTTGGATTTGAGGTTTGGAGCGAATCCGCCCTCATCACCAACAGCTGTGCTGTAGCCTTTTTCGCCAAGCACTTTTTTAAGGTGATGGAAGATTTCACTGCCCATACGCAGCGCCTCGGTAAACGACTTGGCACCGGCAGGCATTATCATAAATTCCTGAAGGTCCACATTGTTATCGGCATGGGAGCCTCCGTTGATAATATTCATCATCGGTAGCGGAAGCACTTTTGCATTTACTCCGCCCACATAGCGCCAAAACGGCATTTCAAGTGAGTTGGCCGCGGCATCGGCGGCGGCGAGTGAAACGCCCAGCATGGCGTTGGCACCCAAACGGGATTTATTCTCGGTGCCGTCAAGTTCTAACAGCATATCATCCAGATCAACCTGATTGTACACATTAGTACCAATCAGCTCGTCGGCAATCACTTCATTTACATTTTCCACAGCGCTGCTGACGCCTTTACCCATATACTTTGTGCTGTCGTTGTCACGAAGCTCCACGGCTTCAAGTTCTCCGGTAGATGCCCCGGAAGGAACCGCGGCACGCCCCAATATTCCGTTGTCCAGCACTACATCAACCTCAACAGTTGGATTTCCCCTTGAGTCAAATATCTGACGGGCTACAATATCTTCAATAATGGCCATAGCATTTTATTTTTAGTTTATTATAATAATGGGATGAAATGAAAATACGTTTTTTTTCCCGTTAATCGTAGTTCAATTTCTGCTTTTACGCCTCTTTTCGAATGATTTAAGGGATTGTCAGGTTTTTAAAAATTAACCACTTCAGACACACATTTTTTGCTATGAGAACCAGGTTTGTCCTTTTTGATATCGACGGAACCTTAGTACGAATAAAACGGCAGTTTATGAACGAACTCATCTCGCAACTGATGCGGCGGTCGGGCCGTGAAGAGGTCGTTCTTTCCGACCAATCATTTGCAGGCCGCACCGACCGGGATATTTTTTCAAAATTGCTTTCCGATAACGGGTTCCCTTCCAACCAGTTCGATGAATTCAGGGAACTCTATGTGCAAACGCTCGAAGAGCTGCTCACCCCGGACGATCTTGAGGCTCTTCCCGGCGCAAAAGAAGCTGTTGAATTCACCCTCGGCTCCGGACATCTGGCCGGACTTTTAACCGGAAATTTCAGAGAGGCTGCGTTTACAAAACTGAACCGGGCCGGACTTGACGGGTATTTCAGCATGGGCGCGTTCGGATGTGACTACAAAGAGCGTAACCGCCTGCCGGAAGTGGCTTACGAACTCGGAAAAATGCTGATCGGAAGTTCATTTCAACCCGAAGACATGATCATCATCGGCGATACGCCCAACGATATTGCCTGCGCCAGGCATTTTGGCTGCATCAGCGTTTCCGTGGCTACGGGTCCGTTCACCAGCGCGCAGCTAAAGGAACACGGACCGGACATCTCGCTTGATACTCTGCATGAGCCCGAAGAGTGGATGGGCGGGCTTACTTCTCACTAAAATTCCGGCCCAATACACGGGAAACCTGAACTACAAATTGAACGGCATCACCTTATCACCACATTCCGCCGAACATCAGCGTAATGGTGGGCGTGAAGAACCAATCCCGGGCATCAAAACCCGCTCCCCGTTCCACATCTACCGGCTGGTTTTCTTCACCCAAAATAAGGCGGTTGGGTTCCATAATCTGAATGCCGTCGGGGAAATAGTGGAACATCACGCCGAACTCAAGGGAGGTCAGCGTATTGAAACGTGAGCCGAAATCTACGGCCACAGACGATTTCCCGGCGTACCCTATTTTCCAGTCGCCGTCTCCCCAACCCTGAAATACATCGTTAATCCGGCTGTTGGGAAGCTGAACCTGTGCGGGCTGTCCGTCGGGGGCGAGTACGTCTTCAAAGTAAGGGTATGCAAACGCAAAGGAAGGTCCGCCCATTACAGAGGCATATACTCTGAAGTTATCATCGATATAGCGCGAAAGCAGACGATGGCGAAAGCCGGTCATCACGGGGAAGTTGAAAACCCGCTGAAATTTATTGGGGATTATTTGCTGGCCGAAAAAGAAGAACGCCTGCTCACGCGGATCCCTCAGCGTTCCAAATCCGCCTTCGATAAGCCATTCTGAATTCCGGGTAACCACCCTGCGGTACTGTCCCGATACGGCAAAACCGTAATTGGTAACATTCAGGTTGAAAGTAGCTCCGTTAGCCAAATCGAAATCCACCGGACTTTTTGGGGAATCGGCGCTGCGGATATCAGGCTCTAAGTTTCCCTGAGCCAGGACAGCCGGCACGGTAAAAAGAAAAATCAACCCGGTTAGAAGAAGTGCACGGGAGGCGAGCTTGGAATTATTTTTAAAGCGGGGCATAAACAGAAATTACTGTTTTGAAATTGTTATAAAAATCTTTATATCGTGGGTCAAATTCAGACAGGCCGTAAAAAGCGGAGCGTCTGAACGTCATAATGCAATGAATATACTCGTACAGTTTGAAAATTGTTCTATACCGTCGGTCTGCAAAAATACAGCTTGAGCACACTGCTGCATGATATGCATCATATACAAGCCGATACAACTTTCACGAACAACGGCATCAGACACGTATTTCTTTAATGTACTAAACCTATATTCCATTCCCCTAAACGGAAAATTTAACTCTCAGGTATGGATACCATCAGAAAATTTGTGATGTACGGCCCTTCCGAAACGCTCGGCAGTTTCGGAGATCAGATGCTGGAAGCTACGAAACCTCAGTATGTTTTTAACCATGAATGCAAGGATTCGGGCGACCGCATACATGTTCATATATACGAAGAGCATCGAAAGCTTATCAACTCCAGCACCACTGTAACCGTGCTGGTTAAGCATCTCGGAGACAAACTTGATATTGATTTTGTAATTACGGGCGGACGAATGGGTTTCAGGGGAAGCCTCAGCGCTTCCGACAACGTGGAACCGACCGTTCAGGAATCAGTCTATGATTATATCATCGAGTTCAGCGAAAGGCACGGGCTGACCATACAGGAAACCAAAGTACTTGAGGATAAAGGCTGACGCCATGCCCCGACCTTCCGCCCCTGATGAGTGGACGGTGTTACGCATGCTGGAATGGGCCACCGAATACCTCGAAGCGAAAAAAGTACCCTCCGCCCGCCTGAGTATTGAGTGGCTGCTGGCCGACCTGCTCGGCTGCAAACGCCTGGATTTGTATTTAAAATTCGATCGACCGCTTAGTCCGGAAGAGCTCGAACTGCTTAAACCCGCCCTGCTCAGAAGGGCCGCACATGAACCTCTTCAATACATCACCGGATCGACCGATTTTTACGGCCTGGAACTAAGCACTACGCCGGCTGCGCTCATCCCCAGACCCGAGACCGAGCAGCTTGTTGAACTTGTTTTAGAGAAGTATCCGTCGGGCAGCCAAATTAAGGTTCTTGATATAGGCACAGGCAGCGGATGCATTCCCATTGCGCTCAAACATCACCGCCGGGAGTGGCAGCTGCACGCCTGCGATATCAGCAGGGACGCCCTGGAGCTGGCCCGAAAGAATGCGGCGCGTCATGAAACGGACATCACGTTTTTCGAACACGATTTATTTACGCCCCGGATTGATGAAACCCGTTATGATCTCATTGTTTCCAATCCACCCTACATACCCGAATCCGAGCGAAACTCTATTGAACCACAAGTGCGGGATTTCGAACCGGGTCAGGCTTTGTTCCATCCTGATATTGGTGAAGTTTACCGGGCGCTGCTTCGTCTGGCAGAAAATCAACTTGTAAAAAATGGCCGCCTTCTGCTTGAGATTCATGAGCACAAAGGAGAGGAAATTGCCTCAATTTTTAAACGTGAAACGTGGCATACCGAGCAGTTAAAAGACTATTCCGGCAAAGACCGTTTTGTTCTGGCAAGCCGCACACATTAGCTTATAAATTAATGTGGATAACTTGTAGATAACTTTTTTGAGGGGTGGCTTAACATCGGCTTCGGGTGGGCGACCCTGTGTTACCGTAATGTTAACCGCTGTCAAGCCCTTTTTGGGCTGTAAATAACATTTATATTAAAATATTGTTTATATTATATTTGCTTGTAAGAATGACCTGTGGATAACTCCTGCCCGGCCGTTAACACGAAGCTTTTATTAGTTCAGATATTTTATCATCTTTGCACCAGTCCAAGTCAGACATTTCTTATAGCGAGGTGTGGATAACTGAATCTGATTTGTGCTTATTTATGTAACCGTGTACTAACAAATCATCTTAGCATTAAGTAAAACGTGACCTTACAGGAGACAGATTCGGTGTCGTATGATTTAGCGTGTGAAAAGTGGGATGCGTGTCTTGAAATCATTCGGGATAATGTAAACGCTCAAAAATTTTCGGCATGGTTTGAGCCCATCAAGCCACTGCGTATGGAGGGGCACATCCTTACTATTCAGGTTCCCTCTCAGTTTTGGTACGAGTGGCTCGAAGAGCACTACTACAGCATTCTGCGCACAACCATCATCACCGTATTAGGCAAGGAAGGAAAGCTTCAGTATTCCATTAAAGTGGAAAACAGCCAAAGCACGTACGACGATCCGCCATCGGTACGGCTCCCACAGCGGCCTAATCCGCCCCAGCCTGCGGGAGGCAACTCGCTCAATAACATCCCGACCTACCATACCAATCAGATTCAAAATCCTTTCGTTATTCCCGGCATTCAGAAACATCGCCTGAATTCAAACCTGAATTCAAACTATGTTTTTGATCGCTTCATCGAAGGAGACTGCAATCGTCTGGCCCGTTCGGCCGGTATGGCTATTGCCGATAACCCCGGCAACAACTCTTTCAATCCTTTTTTTATTTACGGAGTTACCGGACTGGGCAAAACCCACCTTACCCAAAGCATCGGGAACAAGATCCGCCAGGATTACGGGAATGAAAAAAACATCCTCTATACCACTTCCGACGATTTCACAAACGAGTTCGTCCAGGCAATCCGGAACAACCGGGCCAGTGAATTTTCGATGCTCTACCGAAATATCGACGTGCTGATTATAGACGATATACAGTTCTTCAGCGGGAAGGAAAAAACCCAGGAGGAGTTTTTCCATATTTTCAATGCGCTGCACCAGGAAGGAAAACAGATTATCCTTACCAGCGACCGTGCTCCTAAAGACATCCCCGATATTCAGGACAGGCTCATCTCCCGCTTCAACTGGGGGCTGGCCGCCGATCTTCAGATGCCGGATTACGAAACCCGGTACGCCATCCTGGAACGCAAGGCCGGGGATAACGGCATCGAATTTGAGCCCACTATTCTGGAGTTTATCGCCACCAATTTTAAGTCCAGTGTTCGTGATTTGGAAGGCGCCATTATCAAGCTTCTGGCGGCCTCCTCTCTTCAGCATTTAGACAATATCGACCTGTCGATGGCCAAGCGCATCCTTAAGGATATGATCAAGGATACAAACAAGCAGGTCACCATCGAAAATATCCAGGCGCTTGTGTGTGAATACTATGGTATTGATACCAACAAGGTGCGAGAGAAAACCCGGAAACAGGAAATTGTTGAAGCCAGACAGGTTGCCATGTTTCTCTCCAAGAAGCTTACCAAATCCAGCCTGAAATCAATCGGGCTCCAGTTTGGCGGACGCGATCACTCCACGGTAATCCATGCTATCACCTCCGTTGAAGACCGTATGAAAACAAGTTCCCGCCACGAGCAAATCCTTAAGGATATCCAGCAGCGCATAGAGCTGGCCAGTCTCTGATAATGGCGGCGCATGGGAAGACTTGAAATCAAAGACCTTCAGTTCCGCAGCAGGCACGGGTATCATGACTTCGAGCGCGAAACCGGCAACCTTTTTTCGGTGGATGTCTGCTTTGAAACCGATTTAGCCAAAGCCGGGGCATCCGACCGTCTCGAAGACGCCCTTGATTACTCCCGTGCATGCAGCATTATTTCCGATATCATGAACGGGCCTTCCGTCCACCTGATCGAACATCTGCTGCACCTGATCGGTCACCGGCTTTTCGATGAATTTCCCGGGGCATACCGCATTGAAGTCATCCTTCGCAAACATCAGCCGCCGCTCCCCGAGCGCTGCAGCTGGGTTGAAGTTTCCGAAACGTGGAAAAGATAACTCTTGCCCTTGGCAGCAATACCGGCAGCCGCCTTCCCCGCATGCAATCCGCCCGAAGGTTTTGTGAAACACTTGCCGACGATCCGGTTACCGCTTCCTCCCTGTATGAAAGCGATCCTGTTGGTCCGGCCGACGCGCCTTTTCTCAATGCCGTCATTCAGCTCCGCAGCCGGGTTTCACCGGAAAAACTTCTTGAGGCCATCAAAATATTCGAGCAGTCTGAAGGGCGGGATTTGAACGCTCCGCGATGGAGCAACCGGCCGGTGGATATCGACATTATCGCATACGGCAGCCGCGTGCAATCCGGGGCAGGACTCACCCTGCCTCACCCCGGTTACCAAGAACGTTTATTTGTACTGCTGCCCCTGCAGGAAATCGACCCGAACTGGACCGACCCGGCCGATATTAAGCCTTTGAGTCAACTAATTGAGCGTGCTCCGCTTTTGAGGGTTTACAAAACTGCATTAAAGTGGTAGATTTCCCGCCGTGAATTCATACGATTACATAGCTATTGAAGGTGTTATAGGAGCGGGAAAAACCTCTCTGGCAACGCTTCTTTCGAGACGTCACTCAGCGCGCCTTGTGCTGGAAGAATTCGAAGAAAACCCTTTTCTCCCAAAGTTTTATGAAGACCGGGAGCGCTACGCTTTTCAGACCCAGCTTACGTTTCTGGCGAGTCGGTTCAATCAGCAACAGCGATTATTTGAAAAAGATATGTTTCAGGATCTGATTATCTCGGATTATGTTTTTGAGAAAGACCGCATTTTTGCCCGGCTGAATCTCAGTGAAGACGAGCTCTCTCTCTACGATAAGATTTTCCAGATCATGAGCGGCATAGCGGCCAAACCCGACCTGATGGTCTTCATACAGTGCTCTGTTGACAGGTTGATGGAAAACATCCAAATGCGCGGCCGCGACTACGAAAAACACATCACCGAAGAATATCTGAACGAGTTAAATGAATCGTACAATCATTTTTTCAAACATTACAATAAATCTCCCGTTTTAATTGTTCGTGCTTCTGAAATCGACTTTGTCAATAATGAAGACCATTTCGATTTTATAGAGCATCACATCTTCAACGAACCCATTGCCCAGGACCGCCTCTACATTAAGCCCTAATGCGATACCTGATATTCTTCATACTCCTTTTCCTGCTGATTCGCCTGATCAGCTACGCCTATTTTAACCGGCCGTCGGTGAGCGGTACCCGAAAATCCAGAAAACAGGCCCGAAGCGAAAAATCCGGTAGCGGTCGCACCTCACAAAAAACATTCGGCGATGTGGAAGAAGCCGACTTCGAGGAAATCGAAGAGCCGCGCAAAGAAGAGCGCTCCTGAGCAATCCGTACGATTACAGCCCTCCTGTCGTCACGTCCAGCCTCTCCCGAGTTTCGATCAGTTTCAGGAAATCTGAAGCACGTCTTGCATATTCTTCAGATAAGATGACACAGCAACCATTTTTTTACGCATATTTTGCTGCTTTTATACGGCATAGTTAACGCCGCTCATCTTAATAACGTAAGGAAATGTATTTATGAAGTTGAAATCACTGTTTTTAATTCTGGCTGCCGGTTGGATCGGCTTTTCATGCGGAACCACCACCATAAGCTCGGACATGGAGGCCGACTG
The DNA here is from genome assembly GCA_003566395.1 of Balneolia bacterium. Taxonomy (GTDB): domain Bacteria; phylum Bacteroidota; class Rhodothermia; order Balneolales; family Cyclonatronaceae; genus Cyclonatronum. Next base: position 19,411 of record PXDL01000380.1, read on the forward strand.
GATCAGCAATGCGGAAGCAGGCGCCCTGTCCTCGGCCCATGTTATGGAAAACGGGAACTACATCTATCTGGCCGACAGCCGAAGCGCGGTGCTGATAGACGGCGAAACCGGCCTTCCGCTGAAAACCTATTCCGACTCTTTCTGGCAGATGATGGCCAATAATCTGGAAACCACGGCCGTCAACCGACTGATCGGAGGCTCACTGCGCGGAAGCGATATGGTGGCCGACGCCTACAACTTCTATCCTCTTCCGGAAGCCGGAGTGATGCTGCTGCTTGACTACCGCTTCACCGAAGAAATTATTGCGGCCCTGGATGTGAATTCCGGAGAGGAAATGTGGCGGGCTGAAGGCCTCAGCTACAGCGGCGGACATCTTACCTCTGCTGTGGAAGCGGCAGGCGGAAGAGCAGGACGCAGACTGGCCTCTATGCTGGGAGCACAGCACGAAGAGGAATCGGCCGAAGACCGGCGCGAACGAAGGGTCGGTTTTATGGAGAAGGTGATTCTGCCTTATAAGAACGGATTTTTTCTCAAAACATCGGACGGTTTCACTTTTTATGATGCCGGCAGCGGTGACATCGTTTTTTCTGTGGATGGCTTCAACGGCACCGGAATCAGTGACGTCTTGCAGATTGAAAGCGACGATTATATCGTTCTAAGCTCGGGACGCGATATTGCGGGAATCACCGCATCGAGCAGTTACCATATAGCGCGTATCAGTCCGGAAGGGGACGTGCTTTGGCAGAGCGATCACAACGGGCGGCGCACACAACAGCTCGTACTTGCCGAGCAGGCCGGTGTCGTTCTTGTGGACGGGTATCCCACTCAGGCATTCGATCTCAACGACGGAGCGATGCTCTGGGAAAACGATACCCGCAGAGGAAATGAATACCATCACATGGTGGTGGACGGCGATTATGTCTATATAGCTTCAGACGAACGGGGTACCACGGCACGTGTTTCTGAGAGCAGGGTTGAAAAACGAAACCTGCGCAGCGGTGAAGTAAGCTGGCAAACCGACCGCACGCGAAACGCTGTTTTTTATGATGCGTTTCTGCATGGCGATCACTTGATTGTGATTGGTACTGGCCGCTTTTTTGACGGAAACCGGCGCGGCATTATCGCCTATGATGCACAGACAGGTGATGTAGCCTGGCGCACCCCGGAAATTCGGGATTTTTCAAATGCCGTACTGCAGGAAGGAGACACCCTCTATTACATTGCCGACGGCAAGTTCATCGGCGTGGACCCTGTCACAGGTCAAACCCGCCTCGAAACACCTCTCGGTGATCAGTCGGGTCACTTCGGTCTGGGGTTTTTCAAACACGGAGACAAAATTGTCTCCATCGGCACCGGGGGTGTAACGGCCTTCAATCCTGAAAACGGCCGGATCATTTACAACGTACGAAACCGTGACGGAGCTGAGTCCTTTCAGGTATTTGGTGATGTTGCCGCTCTTCACCGAAACAGCCGGAACGTACGGCTGGTGAACCTGAACGACGGCACCCTTTCAAACGTGGTGCGACGGAATAACGACAGACGGTATTTCGGTGATCTTGACGGATTTATATTTGTGAATGCCGAAGAGAAATTTGCCCTGAGTCTCGGCGACAGCGGCCGTTTGATGCGGCACAGTTTTTCATGGGTAAGCAGCGAAGAAACAGCTGATAACTGAGCTTAATCTGCCTCCAACCCCCGGCTGCAAACTTAGCTGAACAGCAGCCGGGGCTGGTTTTTACCGCTTCCTGCCTCATGAAAAAACAAACCCGGGGTATTGCGAAAGGCTCGTTACCTTTCGTATATTTGTAATCTTGCCCTGGTGGTGAAATTGGTAGACACGCCATCTTGAGGGGGTGGTGCTGGAAACGGCGTGCTGGTTCGAGTCCAGTCCAGGGCACATTTTAACTTTAAAAGCCTTGCTAAATCAAGTATTTAGCAAGGCTTTTTTTATGGCCGGAATTTCTGTTTTCAGAGCTGTCCCTGATCGTTACAAGTTGGTGTTCAGCCGTATGGGAAGCTCTTCATAATTGTGAAGAAGCTGCATGTAGCAGTAGCGGCAGAGATTGGTGTTAAACAAGAAAAGCTATTCAACGCAAAAAGCTGGGGAGGTATCGTAATAGAGGGTCTCCGGCAGGTCAGCCGCCCTTTCCGATCCGGTGACAAGCCTCTCTGCATATCAGCTCACCAGCACCGGAAGACATATATTTATTTTTTCTACCGTAGATCAAGTGATTCTCCTACTTCACTGTGCACGTTAAAAGATTTGCCTTGGCCGGTTTGTTGCTATCAATTAATTCAGTAAAATACCTGCTATAGAAAGGTTTACGTCTATATAGTTAAATACTATTTGTATATGTAAACGCGCTATATTTATATGGACAAACTCCTTTTTTAATTCATTGAATTTTCGAAAAGGATTTAACTAATGGGGATATTATGATAAAACCAAGCATTCTAACTTCTGCATCAGTTCTGCTGATAATACTAACAGGCTCATTGATTTCTGATTCTCAAGCTCAGGTTAGCGTAAACTTAAACACATGGAGCCAAGAGGGTGTATTATCCGGAGCCAACTGGAATCTCGAAGCCGACGGTTCCGCTGTTTTTCAAACAGTAAATACAACCCGACCTACATTTTTTGTGAGTCCTGATGAATTTATCAATACGACCATTCGCGGCCGTTTTGGAGTTCTAACCACCAGTGATGATGACTTTATTGGGATGGTATTCGGGTATAAGGCTCCATTTGACTCAAATGAAGACGATCCGGCTTTTAATGATTTCATTCTCTTTGACTGGAAACAGCTGCCTCAATTAAATGCAAGCGCCGGATTTCGTTTGGCAAAAGTTAAAGGGACACACAATAGTAATAGTCACCAAAACAATCAGTTTTGGACCCATACTTCTGATGCCAACATCACTTTCACGAAGCTGGATGACCCGATTTTCAATGCAGGTTGGGAAAACAATATGCTGTATGATTTCGAGCTGATTTATCAGGAAGATCGTATCGCCATTTCCATACAAAGCGCAACTGAAACAGGTACGTTTGCAGAGAAGACCTTGATTTTTGACATAGAAATCTCTGATTTACCGGAAGGTACTTTTGAAGGCGATGTATTTCCATCCGGCCACTTCGGATTTTATAATCATTCTCAGCAAGATGTGCGTTATGAAAGCTTTACGCAGGAGGGTGATCCTGTTTTAGTGACTGATCCACCGGACGAAGGAACACTGGATTTTGAGCATGTACGACTGGGAGATAATAACTCACTTGATCTCAGCATTACAAATGGCGGAGGACTGGGTTCGAGTTTAACAGGAAATGTGCCAGGTGCGACAGCTCCTTTTGCGGGCCCGTCGCCCGATGGTGACTTTACGCTGGGTCCGTCGGATAATGTATTGAAGTCTTTCACCTTCACACCGGTTAACCGAACGCTACAGACTCAACCAATCGAAATAACCTCCAACGCCGGTAATGCAACAATCGACCTTAGCGGGCAGGGTGTCGGACCAATCTTCAGCAGCAGTCCTGCTCCGGAAGGTCTGATTGATTTTGGTGAAGTTTCATACAGCGGCAGTGATGTTGTTACTCTTGACATCAGCAATACCACCGGTGATACACCAACCGACTTAGCGTTAACCGGGTTGACGTTACTAAATGCCTCAATCAGCGGGCCGCATGCCGGTCTGTTTTCACTGCCATCGTTCACCGCAGGTGAAGAAGTTGCAAAAGGTGATGATTACGGACTCCAGATTGAATTTAATCCGGATGGTTTTCTTGGGTCTGCCTCAGCCACACTGCAAATAGAAACGGATGAAGACGCTGTATTTGGCGA